>NZ_BAAILO010000525.1:38607-69768 GCF_054589115.1 Cupriavidus sp. 8B
ACCGCGCCAGCTAGCTAGCCGGCGCGGCGAGACGTGGCGTCGGCCTATCCATTACAGTCCAGCACTTCGCTAGAGGCACGGCGGGCGGCGGCGCCCGTGCGGACGCCGCCGTACCGGCCCCGCGGATGCGGTCCTGGAGAGCTCACGCCACAGTGACTGCAATGCGGCGCGGACGCGCCTCGTCGCGACGTGGGATCGTCAGCTTCAGCACGCCGTCCTGCAGGTTCGCCTCGATCTTCGATGCGTCGAGGTCGGGACTTAGCGAGAAAGAGCGCGCGAAGTGCGGCTGGCGAATCTCCGCGTGTTGCACCCGCAGTCCGGGGGGAGTGGGCACGACGGCTTCCGCTTCGATATGAAGGTTCCCGTCGTGGACATTCACGGCGAGCTTGTCCTTGGTCACACCCGGAAGGTCGGCCCAGAGGGTGACGCCACTGCTGTCCTCGACAATGTCGACCGCAGGGAGCAGTGTCATCGTCGGCGTCGACCTCTCCTCCTGGCTTTGGGCCACCGCGTTCTGGTCGCGCGCAACGACTTGGGTAGTATCGTTCATGGCATTCTCCTGGCTTATTCGACAGTGATCGCCCGAGGCTTTGAGGATTCCCGCTTGCCAACACTGATAGACAGGCAGCCGTTGCCATAGCGCGCCTGCACCTTGTCGGGGTCGGCGCTCTGCGGCAGCTCGACGACGCGCCGGAACGTGCCGACGAATCGCTCTTGCGCATACAGCCGAACCTCCGGATCGTCCTCCGCGTGCGCCGCTTCGCGCTCGCCGCTGATTGTCAGCAAGCCCTTGTCGATCGACACCTCGAACTTGTCCTGCTGGATGCCCGGGGCGAATGCGACGATTTCTATGGAGTCGTCCGTGGCGCCGATATTGACGGGGGGAAATGCCCCAAAGCGGCCGGAGCGGATGCTGGATGGGAAGCCGCCGAACAAACTCGCCATCTGCCTTTGCATGCGGTCGAGTTCGCTGAAGAGGTCGGTTCCAAAGAAGAGATCACTCATGGTCGTATCCTCCTTAGACACAGCAAGGAGGCGAAGGGACAGACGCGCTCCCATCCACCTGCCAAGCTGCTGGCAAACAAACAGAAACACGCAGCGCGCAAACGTCGCGACTGCCTGAGCAAAAATAAATTAGTCATCGGGCAGCAAAATTTCAAGGGGGAGGTTTGCAATTTCCTTTGAATGATGCCGGCTGATATTACCTGGCATGCACAGCTAGGGCACGCTCGCGTGCATAGGACCCACAAGAGTTGCGCAGGCCACCTTTACGTGCTTCGTGTGGCACTTTCGTATCGCACAAAATGGTACGGGTTAGGAGTGACAGCCATGCCCGAGACCTCGATGCAAAGGCGAACCATTCGCTTCGAAATGGCTCTTAGCGTATTGGGCCGACGAAGCCGTTGTCCAACGCGCCCAGAACCGTGTAACTCCTGCGATTTGCGCACCAAGTGATTGGATCGACCTCCCGTGCTACCGTCGGCATCTCCCCTGCGGTGCTAGCGGGCTGTGCTGTGCTGTGCTCGACTGTAGGATTCTTACTGTCGCGCAGACCTTCTAGCGCTGGCTCGAAGGTCTGCGAGCCAGCGCTAGATTTGACGGCGGCCGACAAGCGATCCGCCTCTAGCACGGCTGCTGGCCGAGTTCGTCGTTCGGCAGCTGGAAGCCGTTACCGCCTCAAATATTTGCCATGATCGCCGCTCATAGCGGACACTGGCCCGGCGCGTGACCGCCAGGATCCCTCCGGCGCGGTCGGGCCGCGCGGCTAGCTACGGGCTCGGCTCCTGGCAACTCCAGTATGACCGCCCCCACCCCGATGTCTCGACGCTATAGGGGAAATCCTTGCTGCCGAGAGCACATGGCTATCATCCCGCAGATCCCAATGGGGCGCCTTGGGCATCCCCATGAAGTGGCCGAGCTCTGCCTGTGCCCTCCCTGAACCGTCATTCGGCGGCAGCAGCTAATCTGGATGGCCAGACGAATCGAAATCAGGAAATTCGTCGTCAAGTATCTCGAACACCTTTTCAGCCTTTCCCCCCAGATTCGATTCAAGATTTCGCAGCAGGTATTCGTCGGAGCGCAGCCATCTGTATGCCCGCTGCACATCCTCAACGGTTGGCTCGATTTCCAGAATCCGTGCAATCACTTCGCCTTCAAATGGACCGATAATCTCGCGGATCTCACTAGCACTTGCAGATCGCGAAACGGCCTTGATGTTGCGCATGGCAATGCCTCCGATCATGTGCGTTCGGCGGCGCCCTCGGAGAATCCACCGAATGCCGAATGCTTCCATAGGTGCCGCACGCCCTCGGTCTCCATAGGGTCTTTGCCCATTTGACACAGCCTCCAAAAACATCCAGACACACTGGTGAGGCGCAAATTGCGGCCCACGCAGGGTTGCGGCCGCAAGATGTCGCTTCAATGGTAGGCCAACACCGGTTCAGGCAACAGCCTTCGGCTGGGCCACACTCGACAATCAATGAGCATAGGGGGCGCATCCCCCCACGCAAATGACCGCAGGGTCTTCCGCTATCCCCTCGAGGCACCGAAATGCACGCGAAGGGCGAGATATACAACGGATATCGCCAGGTCACGAGTGTGACCGGCACACCCACTGTCGCATGGCGACGCCAATCGATTCGGATGTCGCGCCTAGCCGCGGCATCCACCACGATGATGTTCGCGATGCTACCGAGCCGGACAGCGAACTGACCAAGGCAAGAAGCGGTCCGGCCAACTCGTGATGCGCCAGCGGCAGTAGCAGCATCACGGCCGGCACATTCGATACGAGGTTCGACAAAACAAAGGTGGCCCCGAATAACGGCGCCCGGATTGCCGTAGCGCATGATTGACGATGAAGAGCGCCAGGAACAGGATCAGGATCAGGAGTTCCCAGTCGACGAGGCCAAGCGTCCGAGCGGAATGCATTTTGCGGCTCATTAACAACACGCCCGCGCCGATGAGCGCGACGTGCTCGCGCGGCCAAAGCCCGACAAGGAACGCCACAAGTAGCACTGCCGCAACTGCGAGGCCCTTGGTAGTCTGCCAGCGGTCCAGCGGCACTTCGTCGGCGCGCCGTGCCGCCTTATCGAACGTGCCCGCAGCGCTCGCGGGAGCCGACCAGCGACCCTTTACCTGCCAGGTAATCAATGCTCACGTTGCCAATAGACCGAAGGTAACTGGCACCATCGCCTCGCCAACATAGGCAAAAAACGGCATGTGCAACGTCTGGCCGATCAGCATGTTCTGTGGGTTCCCGATCAATGTGACGGCGGAGCCAATGTTGGCGGCACAGGCAAGCGCCAGCAGATAGGGCATTGGATTGAGGTGCCGCCGTTGGCAGGCATCGATCAGCACCGGGGCGACGGCCAGGCAGACGATATCGTTGCTGAAGACAGCCGACAGCGCCGCGACGCCAAAGATAAGCGCCCCGAGCAAGACTGGCGGACTGAATGACAATGACACGAACCGGTGCGTGACCCAGTCATAGAAGCCACCCAGCCGCATCTGTGCTGACACCACCATAAATGAGAACAGCAGGATCACCGTCGGCAGATGGATGGAGCCCGCTGCCTCTTCCAGACTCACGGCATCGACACTGATCAAGGCAATCGCACCAAGCAGTGCCACTCCCGTCCGGTCCAGTTGCAGGAATGGGAGCCCACCGAGAATCATCCCCAGGTAGACAATGAGAAAAATGACGACGATGGTGGCAATCATTTGGTTAGGCGGGTCAGCCCCGTTGGATGGAATTGGGGCACCACGGTGGCCACGAGCGCGATGTGGATGGCATCGTCGATGCGTATCTCAGGGTGCGGGGCGACGGCGCATACACGCAGCGCCACGCCGACCGTGATTCGCAGGCGCTGTGGGCCGGACAGCGTCAGCCGCCGTTGCATACCGCTCACGTCGGTAAGCGGCAATGTCACGAGGGTGATCTCGCCCAGATGGCGAGCCTCGGTCACCTCGGTGCCGAACTCGCCCGAATCTTTCAGTTGGCTGTCCAGCACTGTGATGCTGGCTGACCCGTCGGGATCTTGCCCTTGTCGCGAACTCTGAGCACCGGCGCGCCGCTTGAAGCGGCACGCTCCGGTGTCCAGCGCAGAAGACCCCAGCCGGCCTGTCCCGACGGCCCCGTCCACCGCCCATGGAAGCGGTTGTGAATGCCGATCAAGTCGGCCACACGTCCATTGCGTGGCGCGCGGTGAGTCGCCGGCGAGCCCTGTTGCAATACCTGCTCCGCGTCAATCACGACCAGCCGGTCTGCGAGCCTGCGTGCCTCGTTCAGGTAGACCGAGCTTGGGCCCACGCGCACTCCGCGCAGCGGATGCAGCAGCGACCGAGACGGGTAGCCAGGCTGGGTCAGCCATCGTCGCCAGGGCGAAGAGCCTCCAACGGACGTAGGGCTTGCACGGCGTGCTTGAGCTGCAGAATCCAGTCGTCGAGTTCCTCAATGAGGGCCTCGGCCTGGTCAACGAAGGTCGGGCCGCTGGTCGAACACGACAACGCGGCGCCGTTGATGACAGTGTGCGCCATGCCGTGCAAGCGCAGCAGGTCGTCCCGCAATCCGGCCGGGTCACAGCAACGCGGGCGGATGGCGTCGAGCTGATCCACCACGCGCAAGATTGCGGTGGTGTCAAACCTGTCTCGAAGCGCTTGCAGCGCCTCGGCGTCTACCTTGCCATAGGGAGTCTGCGTTTCAGACATGACGGGGCTTCCGGACGGAGTGCGCTGGAGCGGCGAAAAGGCTGTCATGGATCCAAACCTCGGGCACCCGCTCCAAGTTCAGTTTGTAGTCGCCGAAGCGTTTGATGTTGCTGGTGAGGTAGGGGCTCAGGAAAGCGATGTCGGTCACGTCGATCTTGATCCCTTCCTTCACCATCGTGCGCAGGGCCTGCATCATGTCGGCGGTGTTCTGCAAGATGACGGACGAGGCGATCAGGTCGTTATAGCGCAGGCGCTTCTGCTGCTCGTCAGGGTCGTTCTCGGCCAGCACATCGCCACCGAACGAGAACCATTTGGCAAAGCCATTGTAGGACTCGATCTTGTTGGTGGTGGCGGTGATCTCCTGGCGCAGCTCGCGGCTGCCGATCCATTCGAGCAGAAACGCCGTGCGCACGACCTTGCCGAGCTCCTGGGCGGCCAGAAACAGGCGGTTCCGGCGGCTT
Organism: Cupriavidus sp. 8B; assembly: GCF_054589115.1. Classification (NCBI taxonomy): domain Bacteria; kingdom Pseudomonadati; phylum Pseudomonadota; class Betaproteobacteria; order Burkholderiales; family Burkholderiaceae; genus Cupriavidus; species Cupriavidus sp. 8B. The sequence continues at coordinate 43,776 of NZ_BAAILO010000525.1, forward strand.
TCCGAACCGAACCGGCGCAGCAAGAGCGGCGAGGAGATCGTTCCGGCCTGGATGGACAGTGCGACCTGCATCAGGTCCTGCCAGTGGAAGGCGATCAGGTCCCAATCCACGGTATCCGAGAACAGCCGGTCGATGTGCCGGTATTTGGTGTTGTCGTCGGCGCGGTAGAGCTTCAGATCCTGCCAGTTACGAATCCGCGGCATCAGGTTGATACCGAGAAGGTGGGTGAAGGCGAACACGGCGGCCGACTGGCCCTGGGTATCGGCATGCACGGTGTCAGGCTCGACGCTCAAGCCGGCCTTGAGCAGCCCCTCGATCACGTAGATGGCTTCCCACACACCGGGCGGAATGAAATGGCGGAACACGGCGATGTAGTTGTCCGCCACGTGGCGGTAGGCTACCGCGCCCATCTTGCGGTAGCGGAAGTGGTAGCCCGCCAGCAGGTTGTTGTCGTAGAAATCGTATTGTGTGCCGTCGGCCGCCACGGTCTTGCCATCGCCCCAGTGCTTGGGCAGGTCGAGCCGCAGATACAGTTCGATCAGTTCCCGCTGCGCGGTTTCGAGCCGTTCCAGGCTCAGGTGCCGGCGGTTGACGAAGGACATCATGTGCGGCGTGACCCGGTCCCCCATGTGCCGGGCGGCCTGGGTGGGTCCGAGATTGCAGCCCATGGCAAAGATCGTGAGCAGGTACCGCTCGCCGGCGTGGCGGATCTTGGGATCGCTACCAGAGAGCGGGCCGAAGTGTCGGGTGAAGTGGGTCCAGTGCTCGATGTTGGCCAGCACGTCGAGCAGGTTGCGGGTTGGCATGCGCCGAATCAGCGCCTGTTGCAGGGCAATCGCGCTGGCCGGGATCTCCTTGGCGACAGTGCGCCTGAGCACTGCCTCGCCGCTCTGGCCGATGGTGACGTGCTGGCGCTTGTCGGGAAAGCTGTTATCCAGCGTGCGCGCAGTGTCGCTCAGCCACTGGCGCAAATGCGCCACGAAGTCCTGCGCGTTGGCCGGCATGTCCAGCTTGGCGCAATATTCCGGCAGGCGGCGCTCGCATTCCCGCCAGGGCAGCAGGTGCACCCGGTAGTCGGCAAAGGCATCGGACCCCACCACGCACAGGTCGCCGGAGCGTAGCTCGTTCACCATATGCGAGAGCACGCACAGCTCGAGGTAGCGCCGATTAGTCGGAGCGCCCTGGTCGTGGGGACGGCGCACCAGCTTGCGCCAGCGCTCCGAGGCGAAGCTGACATCGACCTCGGCGGCGATCCACTCGCGGTGCAGCGCTTCGTTTTCCAGCACCACCTCCAGCGCCGCCAGCAGCGTACGCGACTGGCTGGTCGACTCCCATTCCAGCACTTGCGCGAGGCGCAGCATCACCGAGCGGTGCGCTCGGAAATGCCGCCAGAGTAAGGGCAGGTAATTGTTGCCGCTGAAGGCCCGCACCTCAGCGCAGCTTTCGCGTAGCGCTTCCAGACCGCCGGAGGGCGCGAGAAAGCGGCGTACCTGCTGGCCGATTTGCGCGTCGTCCTTGCCATCGGCAACGATGTCGACCACGCCGTCAAGCAGCGTGACGAGCTTTTCCATTTGCGACCGCTGGCGGGACTGGATGCGTTCCATCTCGTCGCGCGCCCGCTTGTGGATGGCACCCATGCGGCGGATGAACATTTCCGCGAGGTCGTCCCGCGAGCGCACGCGCATATGGTTGAGCAGCGCCACAATCAGCGTGTAGCGCTTCTCGGGACGGGTTTCCTTGAGGTTGGCCGCATCCAGGCTCATGGCCTGGCTAGCCAGCGAGCGCAGCTTCGAGGCTGGCACGCCAGCGATCGCGCGAGAGAAATCGCCGAATCCATCGAGCCAGGTCAAGTGCTCGATCAGCAGATTGAGGTGCTTGCGCGAGGGGCGGCGCGCATGGCGCTTGATGATGTTGTAGGCAGTCTGGCGGTTGGCGAATTCCCGGGTGAGAAGCCGGTCCAGCCGCTGCTGCTCCTCATCAGACAGGCGCCGCGCGACGCGCCGGAACAGCGCGGTCTGCGTGCGGGTGTGGACCTGCTCGGCGATGGCGTCCAGGGTGGAGAACGCTGGCAGCTCGACCTGGTGCAGTATCAGCGCGTCGATGGTGGCGTTGATGATGTCCACCGGCTGGTCCATCGTTTCCGCGGCTTCACGCGCGGCGCGGATGGTCACCTCGTTGGCATCCGTGCCGATATAGGGCTGGACGCCGAGAAATTCGCGAACCGCCGTGTAATGCCGGTACAGCGTGGGGGACAGCTTACGGTCATAGCCAAACGCGGCATCGGGATCCAGACCGGCGCTGGCGCGCACGTGGTCGATTACGGTCGTCGGTATGCTATCCAGGTTGGGGAAGTAATGCAGTTGCTGGAAGACCTTCAGCAGCACTAGCAATCCAAGGCGCGGACCTTGGCCGCGGCTAGAACGGGTGGCCCAGTCCATTTCCTCTGCGTCCAGCGTGTAGCACGCCTGCAGCTCCTTGGTGGAGAAAACCTTCGGGAAACGCGGGTAGGCGGTACGCTCGACGGTGGCCATACAGGATCTCGGCAATCGCTGAAGGGCCCGTTAGTCCAGCTGAGGACGGCGGCGAAATTCCAGCGGTCGCTTATAACCACCGAGAATAAAGATGTCATTCTATATAACCACAAAGCTTATGATAGCGGATCGGCCGTATCTTGGCATGACCCGTACATTGTTCCAGGACTTCTGGTTCCGGGAACAACATAAGTTCGGCCGCGCTCCCCAGCACCAACGCGATTTCCAAAGGCGATCCCGCCGCGAGCGCGTGCCTCAGAAGGCTCGACAGGCGGCGTTCGATGCCGGCGCCGTTTGCGGCGTCCACGCGAATGCGCGCGACCGAGGCGCGGATCCGGTGGAGCAGCTCGCTGGAGCCGGGGTGCTGCGCCCGTGCGGCTGCGGAATATGTCGTCATGGCTGCTTGTCAATGCAAAGGATTGGTTTGTCCTTCGCGCGCGAGGCGGTGGACAGAGTGCTGGATTGCGCTTTCCTCTTCGCTCAGTGTCGCCTCGAATACGGTCATGCGGACCGCCGGCAACGCTTCGGTCTTGTGCGAACGAATCATTTCGGGGAACTCCTCCTGAGGTGGAAGCCGGCGTACCAGCCTGGTTGACGGATCCGGCCACACAAATATTAGAATACGCTACCAAACATAGGTCATATTGATAAACATATAGGCTCAAAAAAAGACAGGGTATTTCCTGTCTCCGTGAGTCCGCCGCGCGCCGTTTCGCCCCTCCTGCGGCTAGGTGCCAGCGTCAGTTGACTTCCCCCCCGAGCACGAGACGATTGACTGTCGTCCGGAATGCGGCGTCGAGCCCGCGCGGGTAGTCGCGCTTGTTCCGTCCCGCGCCGAGTTGCAGAGCGAGGCCGTCAGCCAGGGCGATGAGCAGCGAGGCAGCGTGCAGGCTTTCGGCCATCTTGAATCTCGGATTCACGCCACGCACCAGTTCGGCAATGCTGCGCGTCAACTTGTCATACCACTCCTCGAACATCCGGGCACACTCGGGATCCGTCGACGCCAGAGAAACGAAGTGCCACCACAGCGCCGAGTCCTTGGCATTCCTCGCATCGCTGAGCACCTTCTCCAGCAGCGCGTCGAGCGATTCGCGTGGCGAGGCGCCATTTTCCAGCGCGCGGTTCAGGTCCTCGAGATAGCTGTCGATGATCGGCGCCATGACCGCCCGGAGCACGGCCTGTCTGGTCGGAAAGTAATACTGGAGGTTGCTGATGCTGATGCCGGCACCGAGGGCGACGGCGCGCAGCGAGAACTCTAGGCTGCCGCCTTCCAGCAGCAGCTTTCTGGCAACGCGGACGATGGCATTGCGCGTGCGCAAGCCCTGGGCCCGCAACCCTTCGGGAGCGGCTCGCGCAAGTGCCTCGCTCGAGGGTTGACGCTTCCTGGTAGTGCGCCGCGCAGCAGGCGTCTTCGTTGTTTCCGTCATGTTTGTACACCTTGCCTAACGAAAGGCCTAATGATAGCGCGTCGCCGCGTCTGCGCAACGCTACCTGACAACAACCTTTGTCATTTACTGAGTCACCCTTGCGCTAGTCGGGTGGCGCGCCGGGCAATCACCTGGCTACCATGGAGACAGCCCGCGCTCGAGGCTTCATTTTGCGTTAGACATAATTACAGCCAGGTCATCATGACAAACACCAACAGAAAGAAAAGGCGGGGGAATACCCTGTCTTATCCGCACCTTGTGCGCGCCTGGCAGGATCCAGACTACGCCCGTACCGCGCTGATCTGCAGCATCGGCGCAATGTTCGTGTAGTTCGGCACGTCTGCGAGGATTGTGTTCGCGTGCGGCCCGAATGCCGACTGGAACGCGTCCACCGAGTCGAAATACATGTGTGCGGCGGCACGGTAGGTCGGTGGCTGTCCGGGCGCGCCGCCACCGAGCCCCTCCTCGACTTCGCTGCGCTTGCATGCGTCTCCCAAGAGCCGTCGCACCATTGGCATGTGCTCGTCCAGGTAATAGGCAAGGTCGAAAGTGCTGCCGTCGTGATTCGGATAAAACACGCTGACTTTGATCATTGTTGTTGCTCCATTCAGGTAAAGGCGGGTACATCCGGAAAGCGGCCGTGCGGCCAGCAGCACGGCGAACGCCAAGAGCAATCCGGTCTCGCCAGGGGACTCGCACCCCCAAGCTGTTGCGAATGCTCAGCGCAAAAAGAATGCCGTGCTGCCACGGCATCGAAAGATCCCAGCGAAGACCACGGGGCCGGGATCTAGGAGATGTGACCGGCGTACTTGGGTGGCATCGAATCGATGCTTGCGTCGGCTAGTGGCTAGCGGCTCGCGGAGACGTCGCGTTCGGGCGAGACGCTCGCCAGGTACCGCGCCACGGCGGGAACGTCCTCGCTCGATAATGTCGCGGTAATGCCGTTCATGGCGCCGGTCGGATCCTTGCGCGCGCCCGTTTTGAAGTCGGCAAGCTGCTTCGCAAGATAATCCGCCCCTTGCCCCACCAGACGCGGCGCCTGATCCTTGCCCATCAGCTTCTCGCCATGGCAAGCCTGGCAACTCCGGGCCTGGACGAGCGCCAGGCCGCGTTGCTGCAGGTTCGCATCGGCGGGAACGTCTTCATTTCGCGTCGGCACTTGCTGAGCGAAATAGGTGGCGAGTGCATCAATCTGCGCCTCGGACATCTCCTTGGCAAGCGGTCCCATATATGGGTTAGGCCGCTGGTCGTTGGCAAACGCATGCAACTGGGCTGCGATGTAAGCCTTCGGCTGGCCCGACAGCGCCGGATACCACGCGTTCAGCGATTGCCCGCGCGGGCCATGGCAGACAAAGCACGTTTCCTGCGGCTGCGGCCACGAACCGGCATTGACCTTTTCGGCTTCACCAATCCGGGCCATGGCTTTTTCGTACTGCATGCCGTCCAGAATATCGCGTCCATAAAGCGCTCCCGCGCCAACTACTGCTGCGATCGCCACGATGGCGACGATGATAAGGGGCCTTTTCATTTACCCCTCCTTGCCTTGATGACCCAGAGCAGCAAGCGCCTGCAACGCAGCCCGGTGACCAGAGCGCACCGCGCCGTCCATTGAGCCTGCCCAGAGGTCGGCAGTTTCAGTGCCTGACCAGATCACCCGGCCGACCGATGGATGGAGGAATTGCCCCCACTTCATCAGGAAGCCCGGAGGTAGAGGATGAATGCACTGCAGCGTCCACGGATCGACCCTGCCCCAGTCATGGTCGTGGAACTGCTTTGGGCGCAGCGCCCCCTTCCCGAACGCCTTGGCATAGATCGCCGACAGTGTCCGCTCCGCGGCTTCGGGGTCGCTGGGCAGCGACCCCGGCGACACGAACGCGCTGATGATGCCGACCGACAGGTCCGGAGGCGAGTTGTCATAGGCCATGGAAACGGGTCCACCGACCTGGAAGATCTGGCCGTTCAGACCATCATCCCGCCAGAACGGCTTGTCATAGACGTGAACCGTCTTGCGCATCGGCGCATTCGCGGGCCAGCGCCGCTGCAATTGCGTGCGGCCTTCGGGCAGCGCCGGATCGTAGACAACCTGCTGACACAGCGCCGGATTCATCGCAACGATGACACGGCGTGCGCGCACCACGCCCTGGTCTGTGTGGACTTCAACAACGTCACGATTCCAGCTTGCAATCTTGCGTACCGGACAGGACAACCTTACCTTGTCGCCAAGATCCTTAGCCATCTTGATACTGAGGATCTGCGAGCCACCGACGAATCGTGTTTCCTGCGCGCCACCTTTGGTCGATTCGAGCTGTTCCAGGCTGTTGCCAGCGCTGTTGATCATCGACAAATAGAACAGCAGCCCAAGCTGTGCCGGAGCGCCGCCCGTCGTCAGTTTCGCTGCCAGGCCCATGAAGTATCCGTCCTCGTACTTCAAGCCTTGTTTCAACAGCCAGTCACCGTACGTCAGCTTGTCAAGCTCCGCCGCATTCCTGGCTTTCCACGGTTCGCGCGAGGGCACACCACGCGCCAGCTCGGCAAGCTTGGCGCCAATCGCATCGTCGGTACCAATGCCGCCATGAAAATCCTGCGCCACTCGGCTATCACCGGCCAGCACCGTAGTCTTGCCCGCGTAGAAGGTCGGGAAAGTATCGACTTCAAGCTCGCGCGCCAGATCGGCAATGGCCGTCTGGCCAGGGCCGATCCACTGGCCGCCAGCCTCCGAAACCACACCATTCCCAAGATCGTGGTTGTACGTGCGCCCCCCAACGCGATCCCGCGCCTCGAGGACAACAAACGATTCGCACCCGGCGCGCTTCAGGTCGCGCGCGGCCGTCAGCCCCGCCAAGCCCGCGCCGATGATCGCGACGTCGAGCACGCCGCGGTCCGTTGATGCCGTCGCAGCCCCCTCTGCCATCGCGACCTTTGCCGCGGCCAGCGACGCCGCGCCCACGGCCGCCATGCGCAGGAGTTGACGCCGGCCCGGTACCTCCGGTTGGCCTTCCGGCATCACACTCGATGTCTCACAGTTTTTCATTCTATTGTTCCTCTTCAAGCACGTTCAGGAGGATTGAATCGAACGCTCCCTTAGTAGAACCAAGCACCAAAGTTAGGTCAGTATGACAAATATAGGAAATGAGAAAAAGACAGGGTATTCCCTGTCATGCCGAGTCACAAGCAAAGAGGCGAGCGCACCGGATTCCTCCAGCATCGGGAGGGAGCGAGCCACCCCTCAATCGACTCCATGCCCGTTCGCGGCCGGGCTTGCCTTCTCCTCACAGGGAAAACCCCAGTTTCTCTTTCTTCATACTTTGTCAACATGTCCTATCTTTGTCTTTCTGATCGACAACTGATTTGCCAGAGTTCGAGCCTTCACCGATTCCGGAGTGGTTCAAATAGAGTCATTGGCGCCATCTTGTCGAACGAAGACATCCCGGCATTTGCGAGTTACCTCGTCAGGATGTCGCCTGACCGCGGGGAGATCGGACCCGATAGGGTCCGACATCGCAGCAAGGGTCGTTGGCCAGATGCGCGGGTCAGACTGGAGATGGGAAATGCGCGGATACACACCGTCCTGGCTGACCGCCGGCGTAGCGGCAGTCCTCACGCTTTGCATGGCGGCAGCCATGGGCGTGGCGCCGCACAGTGCCTGGCATGACGCGGGCGCGCCACGCCGGCTGGAAGTCATTGCACTGCCCGACCTGCGCGACCAGCTTGAAATGCTGGCGGATGCCGGTGCCACCTACGTCCACGAGGAGCGCGCGCGACGGGGCGACACGATCGTCACGCTGCTCAGACGGCTCGGCGTGGAAGATCCCGACGCACAGCAGTTCATCTCCAGGGATCCGGCGGCCCGCACCCTTTTCAATCTGCAGCCGGAACAGGTCGTCCAGGCCGAGGTCGACCAGGACAACCTGCTGGTTTCGCTGCGCACGTCCGTTGACGGCACCGCCGCCGTTTCGCGCGAACTGGTGATCCGGCGGGCCGGCGGCTTGCAGAAGGCCGTCTTCCAGGCGAACCTGCAGGCCGTCAGGAACGAACTGCGCTACGAGATGCGTTCCGGCGCCATTACGGCGGGCGGGTTCTTCAGGACAATGGACGTCGCGAATGTGCCCGACGACATCGTGCGGCAGTTGATCTCGATCTTCGCGGGCGTGGTCGACTTCCAGCACGACATCGTTCAGGGCGATCGCTTTCGCATGGTCTATGAGGCGGGATTCCGCGATGGCGCGCTGGTGCGCAATGGCCGCGTCGTGGCAGTCGAACTCGTCAACCGCGGCCAGCGCTACCAGGCCTTGTGGTACGACGGTGCAGAGGGGAGTAACTCCGGTGCCTACTACACCCTCGACGGACGGCGCATGGCGCGCCCGTTTCTCCGCTCGCCGGTCGAGTTCTCGCGCCTGTCGTCGGGCTTCGGCTGGCGCAACCACCCGTTGCACCACCAATGGATCCAGCACAAGGGTGTCGACTTTGCCGCCCCGACAGGAACCCGGGTCTTCGCCACGGCGGACGGGACCGTCGACTTTGTCGGCCAGCAGACCGGCTACGGCAATATCGTCATCCTGAAGCATCCTGACGGCTACTCGACGTACTACGCACATCTGTCGGGCTTCGCCGGCATCCAGCCCGGCCAGCGCATCGCGCAGGGGCAGGTGATCGCGTACGTCGGCCAGACCGGCTGGGCGACCGGACCGCATCTGCACTACGAACTCCGCTTCAAGGACGTGCCGCAGAACCCGCTGAGCGTCATGCTGATGGAACCCGTCACGCTGACCGGACGCGCACGACAGGGCTTCCTGAGCCAGGCCAGCGACATGCTGAGCCGCATCGACGTTCTGCGCGGCATCGAAGTGGCATCCAGCCTGGGCTGAGCCGCCGGCCCTTGCAGGGTGGCCTGTAGGCCCACCGAGCGCCGTTAGCAATATTGGCGAGCGCCAATATCAGGCCACGACACTTCGAATGTCGTTCCGCCCCCGGCCGACGGGTTGCAGGTAGCCCGCCCGCCGTGTGCATGAGCGATAGCCGCCACCACGGCCAGTCCCAGGCCGCTGCCGCCTGCGTTCCGGCTCGCGTCACCCCCGCGCCGGAAGGCTTCGAAGACATGCGGCGCAACATCGCCCGGAATGCCGGGGCCATCGTCTTCGACACGCAAATGGCACCGGCCCTGCTCCACGCGGGTCTGGATCCGGATGGCACCTGGCACGGCGTACCGGCGCGCGTTCTCCAGCAAGGCCAGCAAGGCTTGCCGAATGCGCACCGGATCGCAGTGCATCGGCTTGCCATCCAGATCGAGGACAGGCTGCAGGCCCGCCGCCTGGAGCGCATCGCCGAAGACCGCGACGACGGCGCCCACTTCGGCGGCAAGGTCGGTTTCCCGTTGCTGGAGTGCCAGATGCCCGCTTTCCGCGAGGCTGATCACGCGCAGGTCCTCGATCAGCCGGACCAGCCCCTCCACCTGCATGAGCAGACTGCGGAACTGGGATTCATCGGGATGGAAGACGCCATCGGCCAGCCCTTGCAGGCGTCCGCGCAGGATGGTGACCGGCGTACGCAGTTCATGCGCGATCGCGGCATTCCAGAATGCCTGCTCGTTGGTCACGCGCTGCAACTGGCCCGCCAGCGCGTTGAACTGGTCCGCCAGCAATGCGGCCTCGCGCAGCGAGCGGTCGCCCGCGACGGCGCGTGCATCGAGATCGCCCTGCGCGACGCGGCGGATGCCGTCGGCCACCGAGTTCAACGGCACCAGGATGCGGCGGGCCAGTTGACGCCGACGATGATTGCCAGGGCCAGGCCTGCCAGCGTGGTCGAGATCAGCCATACCCATTCCGGGCCGCTCGGGATCCAGCTTGGCTCGGCGAGGTGCGCGGGCCAGTATCGATAAGCCAGGTAGTAGAAGGCGGAGGCTGTCGCCACCACGAGCAGCGTGACCCCAAACGCCATGGCCGCCATCGACAGCGCGATCTGGCGGCTCAGCCCCTGCAGCTTCATTCGGCGCTCCACAGCTTGTAGCCGACCCCGCGCACGCCAACCGGAATGCCGGCGACGCCAAGGTCTTCGAGCTTCCTGCGCAGCTTGCTGATGTGGCTGTCCACGGTCCGCTCCAGCGCATCGCCTTCCGGCAGGCAGGCGGCCATCAGTTCGGCACGGCTGAAGACCCGCCTGGGCGCGCGCGCGAGCTGCGCCAGCAGCTTGAACTCCGTCAGCGTCAGCACCAGGCGATGGTGCTGCCGTCCCACCTGCACAGTCGCTTCGTGATTGTCCAGATCGATCTCGAACGGCGCCGCGCGCAGCACGCGCTGCTGTGTGCCCTGGCTTGCCGCCGACATTGTGCGGCGCAGCACGGCCTGCGCGCGCGCCACGACTTCCGCGGGATTGAACGGCTTGACCACGTAGTCGTCGGCACCGATGCGCAGCCCCATCAGCTTGTCGATGTCCTGGTCCAGCGCCGTCAGCATGATGACCGGGGTATCGCCCCGGTGGCGGATTTCGGTGAGCACTTTCCAGCCGTCGACATGCGGCATCTGCACATCCAGCAGCACCAGGTCGGGCTTGAGCGACAGGTGCAGTTCCAGCGCCTTGCGGCCGTCAGGGGCATGCGCGCTGCGCAAGCCGCTGCGCGCGAGGTAGGCAGCCAGGATCTCGGCGATCTCGGGTTCGTCCTCGGCAATGAGTATCAGGGGTTGGACGCTTTGCGCTGCGTCACTCAGTGGGGTCCTATCCGGCATGTTGGCTGCTTCACGCTTACGCTGCGTCTCCATCAAATCTCCATGGTACCGCACGAGAAACTCCATCGGCCACGGGCAAACTGCCGCGCATCCACGTCGGCATGTGACTGCCGGCGCATCACGGAGTCCACATGAAGAACCAACGATGGTGCCGCTACAGCGGCGCATGCGCCCTTGCGCTGGCGATGCTGGCAGGCTGCGGGCAAGGCCACCCGCCTGCCGCCCCGGCCCCGATCGAAGTTGCCGCCGCGACCGTGGCGGCCACCCTGCTGCATCTGACCGAAGACCTGCCCGGCCGCGTCGCGGCGGTGCGCACCGCCGAGATACGGCCACAAGTCAGCGGCATCGTCCAGCGCCAGCTGTTCGAGCAAGGCACCGAAGTGCGCGCCGGCCAGCCGCTGTTCCAGATCAACCCCGGACCATTCAAGGCCGACATGGAGACGGCCGCCGCGGCATTGCAACGTGCCGAGGCGGCCCTGGCCCGGGCACGGGTGCAGACCGCGCGGTTGCAGCCGCTGGTGGAGGCCGACGCGATCAGCCGACAGGTCTATGACGACGCTGTGTCCCAGCGCGACCAGGCGGCGGCGGACGTTGCGCAGGCCCGTGCCATGCTCGCGCGCCGCCAGCTCGACCTGAAGTTTGCCACGGTGGAAGCGCCGATCTCCGGCCGCATCGACCAGGCGCTGGTCACCGAAGGCGCGCTCGTCGGCGCCAGTGACGGCAATCTCATGGCGCGCATCCAGCAGATCGACCAGGTCTACGTCGACGTCCGCCAGCCGGCGGCATCGCTGCAGTCGCTGCGGCAGGTGCTGGCGACCCGGCAACCGGCAGCGGGCAATGGCCTGCCGGCGATGATCCTGCGCGACAGCGGCGAGCCGTATGACGTCACCGCGCGCATCCTGTTCTCTGGCGTCAACGTCGAAGCCGGTACCGGCGACGTGCTGTTGCGCGTGCTGGTGGACAACCCGACGCGGCAACTGCTGCCTGGCATGTTCGTGCGTGCCCGCATTCCTCGCGCAAGCTACCCGGAGGCGCTGACCGTACCGCAGCAAGCAGTGGTGCATGTGGGCGGCAAGCCCCTGGTCTGGACCGTCGATGCGGCCAGCCAGGTGCACATCAGCCCTGTGACGCTGGGCGAACTGGTCGACCGCCGCTATCGCATCCAGGCAGGCCTGAAGGCCGGTCAGAAGGTTGTTGTGGAGGGCATGGAGCGCCTGTCCGATGGCGCCAAGGTCACCGTGCATGACCAGGGGGCGCCTGAAACGCGCCCCGTGGCTTCCACGCTTTGAAACCCGGCGAGAGTCCTGCCATGTCCGAATTCTTTATCCGGCGCCCAGTCTTTGCCTGGGTAATCGCGCTGTTCATCGTGCTGCTGGGCGTGATTGCCCTGCCCAACCTGCCGATTGCGCGCTATCCGTCGGTCGCGCCGCCGACCGTCACCATCACCGCGACCTACCCCGGCGCCACGCCGCAGACCATGAGCGACGGCGTGTTCAGCCTCATCGAGCGCGAACTGTCCGGGGTCAAGAACCTGCTCTACTTCGAATCGTCCGCCGATACCTCCGGCACGGCGCAGATCACCGCCACCTTCAAGCCGGGCACCGATCCGGCCATGGCCCAGGTTGACGTGCAGAACAAGCTCAAGACGGTCGAGCCGCGTCTTCCGCAGCCCGTGCGCCAGAACGGCCTGAACGTGGAATCGGCGTCCTCGGGCTTCCTGATGCTGATCGGCCTGAAGTCCGACAGTGGCCGCTTCGACGAAGCCGCGCTCAGCGACTACATGGGGCGCAACATCGTCGAGGCGTTGCGGCGTGTCAACGGCGTGGGCCGCATGCAGATGTTCGGGGCCGAGCGCGCCATGCGCGTCTGGGTCGATCCGGCCAAACTGAACTCGTACGGCCTGTCGATGAACGATCTGACCACGGCGATCGGCCAGCAGAACGCCCAGATCGCGCCGGGCAGCGTCGGCGCGTCCCCGGCCTTGCCGGGCCAACGCGTGACAGTGCCGCTGACCGTGCAGGGCCAGCTGACAACACCCGAGCAGTTCTCCGCGATCGTGCTGCGCGCCAACGCCAATGGCGCCAAGGTCGTGCTGGGCGACGTCGCCCGCGTCGAACTGGGCTCACAATCGTATAACTTCGTCAACCGCGAAAACGGCAAGGCCGCCACATTCGCCGCGGTGCAGCTTGCTCCGGGCGCCAACGCCGTCAAGACCGCAGAGGCCGTGCGGGCGCGGCTGGCCGACCTGAGCAAGGCGATGCCGGCCGGCATGGAGTATTCGATTCCGTTCGACACCGCGCCGTTCGTGGAGATCTCGATCGAGAAGGTCGTTCATACGCTGTTCGAAGCCATGGCGCTGGTGTTCCTCGTGATGTACCTGTTCCTGCAGAACGTGCGCTACACGCTGATCCCCGCCATCGTGGCGCCGGTGGCGCTGCTCGGTACCTTCACGGTCATGCTGGCCTCGGGCTTCTCGATCAATGTGCTGACGATGTTCGGCATGGTGCTGGCCATCGGCATCATCGTGGACGACGCCATTGTCGTCGTCGAGAACGTCGAGCGCCTGATGGCTGAGGAAGGCCTGTCACCCAGGGCCGCGACATCCAAGGCGATGAAGGAGATCACGGGCGCGATCATCGGCATCACGCTGGTGCTGACGGCCGTGTTCCTCCCGATGGCGCTGGCGAGCGGTTCGGTCGGCGTGATCTACCAGCAGTTCACGCTGTCGATGGCGGTGTCCATCCTGTTCTCGGCGCTCTTGGCGCTCACGCTGACGCCCGCGCTGTGCGCGACCATGCTCAAGCCGGTTGCACCGGGCCATCACGGGAAGCGGGGCTTCTTTGGCTGGTTCAACCGCCGGTTCGATCGCCTGACGCAATGGTACGAGACCCGCGTCGGCCGGCTGGTCGGGCGCACGGGCCGCGTCATGCTGGTGTTCGGCGCCCTGTGCTGTGCGATGGTGTTCGGCTTCAAGACGCTGCCGTCATCGTTCCTGCCCGAGGAAGACCAGGGCTACTTCATGACAGGCTTCCTGCTTCCCGCGGATGCCACGACCGAGCGCACGCAGGATGTGGTGAAGAAGCTGGAACGGCATCTCGCCTCTCGCCCCGCGATCGCGTCGAGCATCTCCATCATCGGCTATGGCTTCTCCGGCATCGGCCCGAACGCCGCATTGAATTACGCGGTGCTCAAGGACTGGGACAAGCGCAACGGCGCGACGGCCCCCAGTGAAGGGATGCTGGCGCAGGCAGCGATGGCTGGCGTCACGGAAGGCACGGTGATGACGCTGCAGCCGCCGGCCATTGACGAACTGGGCAACAGCTCCGGCTTCACGATGCGGCTGCAGGACCGCGCCAACCAGGGTGCTGCGGCACTCAAGGCTGCCGAAGTCAAGCTGCTCGAACTCGCCGCGCAAAGCAAGGTCGTGACTGGCATCTATCCGGACAGCCTGCCGCCGGGCACCAGCATCCGCCTCGAGATCGACCGGCAGAAGGCCGAGGCGCTGGGCGTGTCTTTCGCGAGCATCAGCAACACGCTGTCCGCCGCGATGGGCTCGACCTACGTGAACGACTTTCCTAACGCCGGGCGCATGCAGCAAGTGATCGTCCAGGCCGATGCGCCCGCGCGCATGCAGATCGACAGCGTGCTGAAGCTCTACGTACGCAACGCGAGCGGCGGCATGGTGCCGCTGTCCGAAGTGGTCCGGCCCGTGTGGTCCGAGACGCCACTGCAGTTGGTCCGCTTCCAGGGCTACCCGTCCGCGCGGATTGCGGGCAGTGCTGCCCCGGGCTACTCCAGCGGCGCGGCCATGGCCGAAATGGAGCGTCTGGCCGTGCAACTGCCAGCGGGCTTCGCGGTCGAGTGGACCGGGCAGTCGCTGCAGGAGCGGCAGTCCGCGTCGCAGGCACCGATGCTGATGGCGCTGTCGATGATCGTGGTGTTCCTGGTGCTGGCGGCACTCTATGAAAGCTGGGCCATTCCGCTGTCGGTGATGCTGGTGGTGCCGCTGGGGCTGCTCGGCGCGGTGGCTGCCGTGCTGTTGCGCGGCTTGCCGAACGACGTGTTCTTCAAGGTCGGCATGATCACCGTGATCGGTCTGTCGGCCAAGAACGCGATCCTGATCGTCGAGTTCGCCAGGCAATTGCGCGAGCAAGGCAAGGGGCTGGTGGCGTCGGCCGTGGAAGCCGCGCGCCAGCGCCTGCGCCCGATCCTGATGACCTCGCTGGCGTTCGGGCTCGGCGTGGTGCCGCTGATGATCGCGGCAGGCGCCAGTGCCGAGACCCAGCATGCCATCGGCACCGGCGTATTCGGCGGCATGGTGGCCGCCACCGTGCTGGCCATCTTCTTCGTTCCCGTCTTCTTTGTGTTCGTGATGGGCTTGCAGGAGCGCCTGGGGCGATGGCTGAAGCCCCGCCGCAAGCAGGCTGCACCCATTCACGGACAAGAGGGCTAAATCATGCGATTCCTCATTCTTCCGCTTGTCCTGGCCTTGTCGGCTTGCTCGTTGACGCCCCAGCTGGTCAAGCCTGAGCTACCCGTGCCCGCGTCGTTCTCGGCAATGACCGCCGCTGCCAGCGAACATTCACAGGCCCCGGCGCAGGCCGCCGACCTGGGCTGGCGCACGATGTTTGGCGACCCGCGTCTGCAGCGCCTGATCGAACTGGCGCTGGACAACAACCGCGACCTGCGCATGGCTGCGCTGGCCGCGGAGGCAACGCAGGCCCAGTACGGCATCCAGCGCGCCGCGCGGCTGCCGGCCATCGACGCCAACGCGGCCTTCACACGCCAGCGCATCGCAGCCAATGCAAACGTTGACCCGGCCATCACCGCCGCCACGCAGAAGCAGTTTGGTGTCGGCGTGGGCCTGAGCGCCTTCGAGATCGATCTGTTTGGCCGCGTGCGCTCGCTGTCAGACGCCGCCTTCGCCCGCTACCTTGCAAACGAACAGGGTCACCGCGCCGCGCGGATCGCGCTGGTCGGCGCGGTGGCGGATGCCTACTTCGCGGAGCGCCTGGCCGGCGAGCAGCGCCAGCTGGCCGAGCGCACGCTCGCCGACTGGCGGCAATCGCTCGACCTGGCGCGGCGCCTGAAGGAAAGCCATCAGAACAGCGGCCTGGACGTGGCGCAGGCCGAGGGTCAGGTAGCCAGCGCAGAAGCCGACCTGGAGGCGCGCACGCGCGCCGGGGCACAAGCCCGCAACGCGCTGCGACTGCTGGTGGGCGTCGAACTGCCGGACGATCTTCCCGCAGCCCTGCCGCTGGAACGTCAGCCCGTGGTGAAGCAATTGCCTGCGGGCCTGCCGTCCGATCTGCTCCTGCGCCGGCCGGACATCCTGCTGGCGGAGCAGCAACTGGTGGCGGCCAATGCCGATATCGGCGCCGCGCGCGCGGCGTTCTTCCCGCGCTTGTCGCTGACTTCATCGCTGGGCTTTGTGAGCCCGGCCCTGAGCGGCCTGTTCGACGACGGGCACCGTACGTGGAACTTCGCGCCACAGGTCACGCTGCCGCTGTTCCAGGGCGGCAGGCTGCGCGCCGAACTGCGCCTGGCAGAGCTGCGCAAAGACAGCGCCGTCGCCGGCTACGAACGCGCTATCCAGACGGCGTTCCGTGAAGTGTCCGATGGCCTGGCCGGACGCGAGACGTTCGGCCGGCAAATCGATGCGCAGATCCGCGCGGTCGGCAGCGCCGAGCGCCGCACCGAGCTTTCCAACCTGCGTTACCAGGCTGGCGTCGAAGGTCGGCTGGAACTGCTGGACTCGCAGCGCCAACTGTACGCCGCGCGGCAAACGCTTCTGGACCTCAGGCGCAGCGAGTTCGGTAATGCCGTTGCGCTCTACAAGGCGCTGGGCGGTGGAATGTCGGACATCGATACCCCAGTTGGCGGCGTCGCACAGCCCTGAATCCGGGCGATTTGTCGAAACGATTTGCGATGGAATACGAACACAAGAACAATATGGGCGCCGAGGTCGTGCTGCTGGTCCACGGGCTGGGCGGCACCGAGCATGACCTGGGCCAGCTAAGGACCCGGATCACCAGCATGGGCATGCAGACCGCGGAACTGCTGCTGCCGGGGCATGGCAGCCAGCCCGAGGCGCTGCGCGGCGTCAGGCTGGAGGACTGGCTCGCAGCGCTGCGCGGCAAGCTGGCCAGCCTGCGCGAGCAATACCGGACGGTGCACATGGTCGGCATGTGCATGGGCGCGCTGCTGGCGCTGGAGGTCGGCAAGATCGACGGACTCGGGCGCAACGGGCGGGACCGCCTGGTGCTCCTGGCGCCGCCTCTGTTCCTCGATGGCTGGTCGCTGCCGTGGTATCGCCCGGTCCGGCATGCGCTGTATCGCATCCCGATGCTTGCCGACTACGTCAGGGTCCGCGAACGCAGCCCTTACGGCGTGAAGAACCAGCGCCTGCGCAAGCTGCTCAAGCGGCGTTTCTCTCGCGGCGACGGTCGCCACTATCCCTGGGTGCCGTTGAGCACGATTCGCGAACTCGACCGGCTAAGGCATAGCGCCAGGCAGGGGCTGGATCTCCTGCAATGCCCTACCTTGCTTGTTCACGCCGCGGACGATGAGCTGACAAGCCTGAAGTCAGCCCAATACATTCGCGACCGGGTCAATGGTAACGATGCAGGCAACCGCACCGATCCAAGGGCGCACCTTGTCCTGCTCAGCGACAGCTACCACATGATCTGCATCGACAACGAGCGCGAAGAAGTCGCCCGGCAGGTAACAACGTTCCTGGCTGCCGCCTGAAGTGGCGCACTATCGACTCGCGAGTTGACCAATGGCCTCCCCGCGCATGCCGGTTTGCACCAGCCGTGGTTGCGCGTATGCTTTTCCTGGTGACGCGGATTCCGGCTGACCTGCCTTGCACGCAGACGCCAGACCGCCGGCTGCGGGGGCACATCATGCACAAGCAGACTCGCGACGAATCGGGAAAGGATGGTCCTTCCGCACTCGACTTCAGGCAGAGCGAGCGGCACTTCAGGCTGCTCGCCGACGGCATCCCTCACATGATCATGACCGCCGATGCGGATGGCCAGATCGATTACTGCAACCTTCGGTGGACCAGCTATACCGGCCTCAGCCTCGAGCAAACCAGGTCCGGTGCCTGGAAATCGGCCGTCCACCCCGAGGACATCGCGCGCAATCTCGGCCACTGGGAAGACGCGGTGGCAAGAGGCTGCGAGTACGAAATCGAATATCGCCTGAAACGGGCATCCGACGGCGTCTACCGATGGCACCTCGAACGCGGGTCGCCCTTGAAGGATGCCGACGGCAAGATCGTAAAGTGGCTGGCATCCAGCACTGACATCGAAGCGCTCAAGCAAGCCCAGGCCTCTGCCGAAAGCGCCAACCATGCGAAGTCGGAGTTCCTGTCGAGCATGAGCCATGAGTTGCGCAATCCGCTGAACGCCATCCTTGGCTTCGCGCAACTGATGGCCTCCGAGGCTCCGCCGCCGACTGCGTCGCAGCAGGCCAGCATCGACCAGATCCTCAAAGCGGGCTGGCATCTGCTGGAGCTCATCAACGAAGTGCTCGACCTGGCGAGGATCGAAGCCGGGCACGCGTCGCTGTCCCCCGAGCCGGTATCGGTCATCGACACCTTGCACGAGTGCCAGGCAATGCTTGAGCAGCAGGCCCTGAAGCGCGCCGTTCGCATGCGATTTCCCGCCGCCGAACCACCCTGCTTCGTCCGTGCCGACCGAACCCGCCTGAAGCAGATCCTCCTTAACCTGCTGTCCAATGCCATCAAGTACAACCGGGAGCAAGGCTCGGTCGATGTGCAGGTGACGACGACGGAACATCGCGTATGCGTCAGCGTCCACGACACGGGCGCAGGGCTGACACCGGAGCGGCTCGCCCAGCTATTCCAGCCATTCAATCGCCTGGGGCATGAGGCGGGCCCCGTGGAAGGCACCGGCATCGGTCTCGTGGTGGCCAGGCGGCTGGCCGAGTTGATGGGGGGAACGATCGACGTCGAAAGCACGCCCGGCGTGGGCAGCGTGTTCCGGGTCGAACTGCCCGCCGCCGCCCCGCCGGCAATGGCGGGCGAACACCCGGCGACCGCCGCGCCCGTGCGGTCGCCGACCGAAGCCCATTCCACGATGCACACGCTGCTGTATGTGGAAGACAATCCGGCCAACCTCAGGCTCCTTGAGCAACTCGTCGCGCGCCGCGCGGATGTGCATCTGTTGTCCGCGGCCACGGGGACACTCGGTGTCGAGCTCGCGCGCGCTGCCCTGCCCGAGGTCATCGTCATGGACATCCATCTGCCGGACATCAATGGCATCGAAGCCCTGGGGCGCCTGCGCGACGACCCCACGACGATGCATATCCCGGTTATCGCCCTCAGTGCCAACGCGATGCCGCGCGACATCGAACGTGGCATGAAGGCAGGATTCTTCCGGTACCTGACCAAGCCGATCAGGATCCAGGAGTTCATGGACGCACTGAACGCTGCGCTCGAACGACCGAGAACAGACTTGCCATGATCCAGGCAACGGACATCCTGGCCGCGAAAATCCTGGTCGTTGACGATCTGGAGGCCAACGTCCTGTTGCTCGAAGGGATGCTGCATGCGGCGGGCTACACCCGTGTCGAGTCAACCACCGATCCACGCACGGTCGGCGAGCTTCACGGCAGGAATCACTATGACCTGATCATGCTGGATCTCCAGATGCCTGGCATGGACGGGTTCGAGGTCATGGAGCACCTCAAGGCCGTCCAGCCGGACAGCTACCTCCCGGTGATCGTCATCACTGCCCAGCCCGACCACAAACTGCGTGCGCTGCGGGCTGGCGCAAAGGACTTCGTCAGCAAGCCATTCGATCTCGGCGAAGTGCTGATGCGGGTTCGGAACATGCTGGAGGTGCGCCTGCTGCACAAGGAATCCTTGCAGCATGGCAAGGAGCTCGAGCGCAAGGTCCAGGAACTGGAAGCGAGTCGGGAGACAATCGTTCACCAGAGCGATGAACTCAGGCGCCTCTATGAAAAGCTCGTTCGCGAGCAACAGGTCACCGAACGGCTGCTCCTCAACGTGCTGCCTTCGCCCATCGCCGAACGCCTGAAGCTTCGATCCGATCTCATCGCGGCCGGCCCACCGGAAATCATTGCCGACAGGTTCGAGGAAGTCTCGGTGCTGTTTGCCGACCTCGTCCAGTTCACGCGATTCTCTCCCGCCCTGAGCCCCGAAGGACTGGTGGCAGTACTCAACGAGATCTTCGCTGACTTCGACGATATCGCCGACGACCGCGGGTTAGAGAAGATCAAGACGATCGGCGACGCATATATGGCGGCGGCCGGCCTTCCGGTTCCTGCAGTCGACCACGCGGCCCGGGCCGCTCATATGGCACTGGACATGCTGGAATACCTTGACCAGTTTAACGAGCGAAGCGGCTACGGTTTGCAGTTGCGGGTCGGCATCCACAGCGGCGCCGTCGTTGCCGGCGTGATCGGCCGACGAAAATTCATTTATGACTTGTGGGGTGCAACCGTCAATATTGCGAGCCGAATGGAGTCCCACGGTATCGCCGGCCGGGTTCAGATTACCGACGCTACTCGGCAACGGCTTGGAAAACCGTTCCTGCTGGAAGCGCGGGGGCCCATCAACGCGAAGGGTATCGGCGAGTTACGTACGTGGCTTGTCACTGGACGAACCACTGACGTCTCCCAGTAATCGTATGCTTGCCGCGACGCGACGCGGTCCCGCCGATGGTGTCGGTTCGCTTCCAGCAAAGCGGATCCCGCTCCAGGCGCACGCTTGATTCGTGGCTTTAATGGGACCGGTCGTTGCAACTGCCGCATCGTGAGCTGACCGGGGGTTACGTTGACCATAGCGACCGTTTGCGAGTCCCGTGCAGCGAATTCGAAGTCTAATTTGGCGCTCCGCGGCGGTGTGCCACGCCGCCGCTAAAGTTGTTCCTGTCTATCTGGCTCGCGAGCGTCCGTTTCCCCTTTCACTACGGACATTGGCTTCTTGACCTCCCACTGGCAGAGATGGGTCGGTCAGAGACGACCACGCTTTGGCGGCGGGCATCCGACCGAGACCGGCCAGTTTGAGACACCAGCTCTCCCATTCTCGATGTCCGAGCTGGCCGATTTTGCGACATTCGGGTCGGACCACACCTATGGCCGCTCCTGGTCCAGTCCCGTCAATCATCTCACCGCGGCATACGTGGGCCGTGCCAGCCTGCATCAAATGAGAGCACTAACTAATCGAAGCTCTTACGCATGCAGCCCCAAACGGAATTGTCCTACCCTTCGTCGAAGAAGGTCGTTGCGTTCTCCGACGCGCGTGGGCAAGCGTACGCGGCCCGAACGGTTTGCTATTGAGATGAAATTCAAGCGAGGACAGCGCCCTATGGGCACTCGGATACCGCAGGGACACTGCCGAATCGCTGTGTCATCCAGTCCAGTGCAACCGGCAAGCCGAGAAGCAGCCCAGTGGCGTGTTCGGTCGCGCCGATGGTCCGGAACGCCACGTTGCCACCGCGCGCACACCAGGCGGCAAACAGCTTCTGGTTCTGCCCAAAGGGAATGATCTCGTCGAGGGTTCCCGCGTACACCAATGCCGGTACGGCAGGCACGCCATTGCCGCTCTGGTTCTGCGCCATGCGCGCCAGCCAGTCGGCGCGGTTCAGGATGGCTGGAGCCTGGACGAGGACCGAGTCAGACAGGAACGGATAGCTGGCAGTCACATCAAGCAGGCATTTTGTGCCGCGAAAGTCGGCAATCACCGACTGCCCATAGGGTGTGAGGATCGATGAGAGGCCAAGTTCAGGGTAGGCGGCATTCAGGCCCATCAGCGCAATCGGCCCTACCCCGCCGAACGGGCCACCATTAACGTTCGCATACACATCAGCGATGCTGAATGGCCCAGCTCCTGCGGCAACGCCCCGCACATTCAGACCGGGGGCATATGCGGGCTGCAGTTCGGCCGCGAAAGCCGCTGCATGGCCACCCTGGGAATAGCCCATGATGCCGACGGGGGCGTTCGCCGACAGGCCCGCCCCGCTCAACTGCTGCGCCGCCAGTGCCGCGTCGAGGACGGCTTGCCCTTCGGCCTTGCCGATCCCCCAGGTGTGATCGCCCGGTGTACCAAGACCCTGATAGTCCGTCATCGCGATCGCCCAACCGCGGGCGAGGGTTGCCGGCGTCGCGCCGGCAATCGTCGCTTCATATTCCGTGCTCAGCGCGTACTGGTGCGAGGGCGCGCAGTTGTCGGCCTGGCCCTGCGTTCCTGGAGCCCACGCAATAACCGGCCGGGGGCCGGAGAGCCACGGCGTAAAGGGCACCAGCACGGTGCCGGTGATGGCAATCGGCAAGCCATTGACGTCGGTGGACTTGTACATGACCTGCCAGCCGTAAGCCAGCAATCCAACCGGAATGAATGGACGGGAGCGGATCAGCGTGCCATGGGGCCCGCTCGGCATCGGCTGGGGCGGCGTGTAGAAGGCATCGTTCCTTGGGTCATCAAGCGGGCCGGCTAGCGCCGGCGCGCCAGCCAGGACACACAGCGCCATGGCAATCGCCAGGACTGCGCGTGCCGCCCCCCTGGCAAGGGCCATGCCGGGGGCGCGAGGCGTTACGCGGATCCACAACGGTCTTGCAGTAGGACGAGTCATGCGTCTTCTCCTGTCAGGTTTGCTGGCGCATGCGCGCGAAGGCGCCGTGCCTCATGGAATCCGCTGGCTGATGGCGTGCGCCGCAACGCATACAGCGATCAGGCAACCACATGCATGCCCGCCGGTGAGGCCTGTCGTGTATTGCCACAGCGCAATGTCCAGCCGACAAACGGATCGCCGGCGTGGCAACTCATCACCCAGCGCGCCCCGCAGGTGCTGCAGCGGTGCTCGCACCGCAACACCGCCAGGTGCGAGGAGTAGTGCCGGCGGGACGCGGCGGAAAGAGCATAGAGGCGCGAATGGCCGGTTCCGCGCCTGGGGTCCTCCGACAGTCGGGCGCAGTCCGCGCACAGCGCCTGCGGATTCGGTGAAGCACCGGCCACAAGGTCAGCCTGGACTGGCAGGCACTGGCCGTCACCGGCGCGCAGGCGGCGGTAGAAGTCCCAGCGCCGCATGACCGCCCAGTAGAGGACGCGCAGCAGTTGGCCCTCCGACTGCATTGCCGTGGCGAAGCATCGATCAACGTGCTGCTCCAGCAGGATCCCGAGTTCGGCTGCCGAGGCAAAGCAGACAAGTTGCTGCTGCCCGATGCTGTTGATCATCCAGTCATCGAAGACCTCTGCCAATGCGGCGCGATAGGCCTCGCTGCCCAGACGCCCGGCACAGGCGGCGAGCGCATTCGCGCGCCGGCTGGCGCGGCGAATCTCGTGCCGCAAGGAGGTGAGCCTCGCCAGCACGGCGCCGCCGGTGCTCTCGCTGTTGTCGTTGCCACTCACATTCCATCTCCTGCCGGCCGGCGCCATAGCGCGTGCGGCCTGACGGTGACTCCAGCGGAGGTCAGCCAGATCGCCGGACAGCGCCCTTCAGGCCGGCTTTCCGGTCGCCGCTGCCGCACGGCCCGCCGCTTCGAGTGGCACCTTGACGCTCTCCAGGGCACCACCGCCGTCGCACGGCAAAAGCGCGCCCGAGATGTACCCCGCATAGGGCGATGCCAGGAACAGTGCAAGATTGGCGATATCGTCCACGGTGCCAAAGCGCTGCATCGGCACGCTGGATTGCGCAGCGGCGCGCTCCGCGTCGGTGGGCGCCATCAACCGCCGGAAGCCCTCCGTACCCTCGATCGGCCCTGGCGAGATCGAGTTGATGCGGATGCCATCACCGCCCCATTCGAGCGCGAGCACGCGCGTAAGTTGGTCGACCCCCGCCTTGGCGGCACTGGCGTGCGCCTGGTAGCGCATCGGCACGAAGGACTGCGGAGCCGTGATATTGATCACCGCCGCGCCTGGCTTGCGCAGGTGGCCATAGGCCTGGCGCAGCACGTGGAAGGTGCCGACCAGGTCGATGTCGACCACCACGCGAAAGCCGTTCGACGACATGTCCTTCGCCTCGCACAGAAAATTGCCCGCAGCACCGGAAATCAGCACATCGACAGGGCCGAAGCGTTCGACCGCTTCGGCGAACGCCCGGCCTACCGCATCGAAATCGCGCACATCGGCGCAGACCCCAAGGACCGGCCCGCCAAGCTGTGCGAGCTGCTGGTGCGCGGCATCGACGTTCTCCTGCTTGCGGCTGGCCACTGTCACCCTGGCGCCTTGCCTGGCGAACGCCTGGGCGATGCCGAAGTTGATGCCCGTGGTGCCGCCGAACACGAAGATGTGGCGACCGGTAAAATCGAGATTGACTTGCATTGACTTACCTCGTGAAGAACGCCACCAGGGCCGTAACGGCCTGGCGTCCCGTTGTCAGTCGAACCTGGGCGCCCGCCTGTCGATAAAGGCAGCAATGCCTTCGGCGGCATGAGCACTGGCAGCGGACTCAACCATCAGGCTGTGCTCCAGATCGAGCTGCACGCGCAGTGTTCTCTCGTGCGCACCGTCAACCAGTTGCTTGATCCGCCCCAGCGCTCCGGTCGCGCCGTGCGCCAGTGCTTCAGCCAGCGCATCCGCGCGTGCCGGAAGCCCGGCATCCGGGACCACCTCGCTCACGATCCCCATCTCCAGGCACTGCCTGGCGGAAAGCGCCACATTGGTGAAGAAGAGTTGCTTGGCGCGCATGGCGCCGACGCGGCGCGTCAGGAACCAGGACGAACCGGCATCCGGCGTGAGCCCGATGGCGGAATAGCCGCCGCGCAGCTTCATCGACTCGGCCGCCAGCACGATATCCGCGCAAAGCGCCAGGCCGATGCCGCCGCCGCCGACCGGCCCGTTGACCGCACTGACCACTGGAACCGGCAGCGTGGCGAGCTTGTACAGGGCAGTATGCAACGGGCCGAGCAGTTCTTCGAGCATGGACGGCAGGCCTGCGCCGGCGTGGAGGAAGGCGTCGATGTTCCCACCGGCGCAGAACTGCCGCCCCGCAGCACGCAGCACGACCGTGCGTACCGCCGTGTCGGCCGCCACCTCGTCGATGCACCCGATCAGCGCGCGCGCCGCCTCGGTGTCGATGGCGTTGCCCCGCTCGGGCCGGTTCAGCGTAATGGTGGCGACGGCACCTTGCCACGTCAGAAGGACGGGTTGGTCCATGTTCAGGCTCCCGGAGATGATGTTCAGTGGTCGAAATGAGCAGATCCGCGGCTCAGCCCTGGCGCTGCAGGATCGCGACTGATACCGCAGTGCCCAACCCGCCGTTGTGCTGCAGCGCCGTGCGGGCGCCCTCGACCTGCCGCTGGCCGGCGCTGCCACGCAATTGGGTGGCGAGCTCGGTGATCTGCGCCAGCCCGGTCGCGCCCAGCGGGTGCCCCTTGGACAACAAGCCACCTGACGGACACACCACCACCTGGCCGCCGTAGGTGTTGCGTCCCTCGACCACGAAGCGCTCAAGGTCTTGCTCTTCGCAGAAGCCCAGGCACGCGTACGTGAGCAACTCGTTGCTGACGAAGCAGTCGTGCACTTCCGCCACGTCAATGTCCAGCGGCGCCACGCCGGCCATGGCGTATGCGCGGTCAGCCGTGCGGCGCGCCGCGCCCCGGCTCAGCGCATCGGGCACGTTGGGCGGATCGAGGTCGGCAGAAATATCGCTGCCTATTTCGTGCGCGAGGATCGCCACGTCCGTACGCAACCCGTGGCGTCGCGCAAACGGCTCGCTGCACACAATCACGGCGGCGGCGCCACAGCTCGGCGGGCAGGCGTAGAGCTTGCGCAGGCGCCCCCAGACCGTGGGGGCGGCCAGCACCGCTTCGACTGTGAGCGGGTCGCGGAAGATCGCGTAGGGGTTGTGCCTGGCATGCGCGCGCGCCTTGACCGCAATGCGCGCGAACACCTCGTCCGGGATATGCAGTTCGCGCGCCGTCCATTCGAGCTGCGAGCCGAACATCATCAGCGCTGGCGGCAACGCGCGTTCCGCTTCACCAAAGCCCATCGCCACCGCCACGCTCTCGCGGTGGCGCTCCAGCGGATCGGCATGGCCTGGAAACACCCGGTCCAACGCGCCGGGCTGCATTTGCTCAAAGCCGACCGCAAGCGCGCATTCCGCCGCGCCTGCCAGCACTGCCTGCCGCGCCAGGTACAGCGCCGAAGAACCCGAAGCACAGTTGTTGTTGACGTTGGTGATCGGGATGCCGGTCATACCGACCCGGTAGAGCGCGCGTTCCCCCGAGCACGAGTCTCCGTAGACGAAGCTCGCGAAAGCTTGGTCCACCAGGCTGTAATCGATGCCGGCATCGGCCAGGGCGGTGCGCACCGCCGTTTCGGCCA
>NZ_BAAILO010000525.1:69833-81841 GCF_054589115.1 Cupriavidus sp. 8B
CACGTCATAGGGGTCGCTCTGGCCGGGGCGCCTGAACGGCACCATCCCGACGCCGGCGATCAGTACATTGCTGCTCATGGATCTCCTCGTCCCTGTAATCAGATGCTGCGGTTCTGCGCGGTCCAGTACGGGGTTCGCAGGTCCTTCTTCAGCACCTTGCCGTTGGGGCTGCGCGGCAGGGTGGAGACGAAATCCACCGACTTCGGTGCCTTCACGCTGCCCAGCCTTTCCTTGCATAGCGCAATCAACTCCTCGCCGCTTACGTCCATGCCCGGGTTCAGTTCGACCACGGCCTTGACGGCCTCGCCCCAGGTGGCGTCCGGCACGCCGATCACCGCACAGTCCTGCACCGCGGGGTGGGCCCAGATCACCTGCTCGACTTCGCTGGGGTACACATTGAAGCCACCCGTGATGACCATGTCCTTCTTGCGGTCCGTGATGCGCAGGTAGCCGTTGCCATCGATGTGCCCGATGTCGCCGGTGTGCAGCCAGCCGTCGATGATCGCCTCAGCCGTCTTCTCCGGCGCCTTGTAGTAGCCCTTCATCACCAGGTCCCCGCGCACGCAGATCTCGCCGGTCTCGCCGGTGGCAAGCGGCTCGTTGCGCGCGTTCATGATCGCCACGCGCACCAGCGGGCCGGGGCGGCCGCATGAAAGCAGCCGCGCTTCGTCGGCGATCTCGCCGCCGGAGAAGTTTTCCTCGGGCCGCTTGATCGCGATCGATCCTGGCGCCTCGGTCTGGCCGTAGGCTTCCATCATGACCGGCCCGAACACCGCCATCGCACGGCGCAGCTTTTCGGCCGACATCGGTGCCGCGCCGCAGATGAAGTACTTCAGCGAGGAGTAGTCGTGCTCCCCGATGCCCGGCATGTCGAGCAGCCGATAGATCACGGTCGGCGGCAGGAAGAACTCGCTGACCCGGTGCTTCTCGATTGCCTCGACCAGCGCAGCAGGATCCGGCTTGGTCAGTACCACCACCGTGCCGCCACGCGCGGTACACGGCAGCGACAGCACACCCGCCGTGTGCGTCATGGGCGCGGCGGCCAGGTTCACGATCTTCTCGTCGGCGCGGTAGCTGCAGGCGATCATGAACTGCGCGCAGAAGGCCTGGAAGCTGCGATGGGTGTTCATCACCCCCTTGGGCAGCCCCGTCGTGCCGCCGGTTGGCATCACGGCGATCGTGTCATCCGGCTCGTACGAAACCTCCGGCCTAGTCGCCGGTTGCCCCGCCATCCAGTCCGGCAGTGCGCTCGCGCCTGGCACGGCTTCTTCGATGCAGACATAGAGCCTGACCTTGGGCAGCTTCGGGCGCATCGCCTCTACCACAGGCGCGAACGCCTTCTGGAAGAACAGCACTTCGCAGTCGAAGGCGTTCAGCAATTGCTGGTTCTCCTCCGTCGAGCCGCGCGGATTGACCGGCATCCATGCCATGCCGGCACGCCACAGGCCCAGCGTGCAGGTCCACGCGGTGGGATGGTTGGCGCCCAGCACCGCACCGATCTTGCCGCGCCCCATGCCCGCCGCGAGCAGCGCGTGCGCGATGCGGCATGAGAGCGTGCCAACTGCATCGAAGGTGAACAACTCGTCGTCCATCACGTAGGCCGCAGCATCGGGATCGATCTGCCAGCCGCGGTCGAAGAAATCGATGATCGCCATATCTTGTCTCCTGAGTTCCGGCTAGCGCCAGCGCGTGCCGGATCTCGATCAGGCGCTGTCGCCGACTGGTTTGAAGTAGCGGATGTCCCAGATGTTGCCCATGCGCTCGTCCGCCAGCACCGCGCGCACACGCATGCCGGTCTTCACGGCCGCGGCGTCGACGTCGCCGAGGTAGTGCGCCAGCGCCGTGTCGGCGCCATCTAGGCGGATGAGCGCGAGGACATAGGGGCGGGCCACGGGTTGCAGCATCCCGGGCTCGCGCACGATGGTGAAAGAGACCACCGTGCCGGTGTCGCTGACATCGACCCAGTCGTTCAGTTTGGCAAAACACTCGGGGCAGGACAGCCGCGGCGGCACATAGCTGCGCGCGCAGGCAGCGCAGCAGGTCGCGGTGATCCTGCCGTGGTCGCGCAGCGCAGCGAAGAAGCGGCCATTGGTCTCGCCCACGTCGTAGTTGATGTCGGCATACAGCACCGGCTGGCGCAAAATGGCGGGTTCCGCGTCTTCCAGGTATGCGGGATACATTGCCTTAGTCTCCTTGTGTTGTGGCAGGGTCGCGCACCGGCTCCCAGTAAAGGATGTCGGTCATCAACCCCTTGCGCTCGGCCTCGGGCCGGAACACGGCGCGCACACGCATGCCGTTGTGCACCTTGCTCAGGTCGGTTTCGCCGATGTAGTGCCACAGGAAGCCGGCATTGCGGCCCGGCGAATCGACCATCAGGACGCCGACGGGATAGGCGCTTGACTGCACCGACAGATCGTTGGTGTCGATGAATGGCATGTTGAACGACATGAAGCCCGCCACCGTGGCCTCGGGCCCCATCTCCACCCATTGCGGATCCTCGAAGTTCTCGCCATGGCAGACGCTGCAAACGGCCTGCGGCGGCAGCATGCTGAAGCGGCAATGGCGGCAGACCATGCCCATGAGGCGGCCGTTGTCGCGCATTTCGCGGGAAAACCTGCCGTTGAACAAGCCCAGCGGGTACTCCATGAAGAAGGGCGTGCGCAGGCGCGTCGGCGGCACGGGAAGGGTTTCGGGTTGCTCGGTGCTCATTGCCTTTCCTCCTTACTTGTCCTTGGACAGCAGCATCAGCGGCGTCCAGCCGGTGCCGCCGAAGCCGGTGGCCAGGCCAAGCCTGACATCGCGCGGGACTTGGTGCTCGCCGGCATCGCCGCGGATCTGCAGGGCCAGTTCGCCATAACGCAGCAGGGTCGAGGGAACGCCCGGGTTGGTACACGTGACCCCGCCTGATGGATTAATGGGCAGTTCGCCATCGATATCGGTGGCGCCGGTGCCCATCAGCTTCCACGCCTGGTTCGGCTCGCACAGGCCCATGGTTTCCATCCACACCAGTTCGGCCCAAGTGCAGGGCTCGTACATCTCGATCACATCGAGCTGTTTGGCGGGATGCGTGATGCCGTTGCGCTTGTAGAGGACTTCGCACGCCTTGGCCAGGCTCGGCAGCACGCAACGCTCCCTGGGGGCGATGAAGTCCTGCAGCGCGGCCCAGTGCTGCGCGGAGTGGATGGTGACCATGTCCTTCACCCATACCGGCTTTTTGGTGAGCTTGTGCGCCACGTCCTCGCTGGCGAAGATCATCGCCGCCGAGCCTTCGGTGATCGGGCACATATGGAGCTGGCGCATCGGCGCCGTCAGCATCGGCGAGTTGAGCACGTCTTCCACGGTCAGGTGCTCGCGCAGATGCGCATAGGGGTTTTTCAGCGCGTTGTTGGCGGCCTTGACCCGAGCGATGGCAACCGCTTCCTCGGTGCAGCCGGACAGCTTGACATAGGAGCTCGCCATCAGGGAGAAGGTCCCCACGGCGCCCACGCTGCACCATTTTTCGGTGAGCGCGTGCAGGCCGGAATTGATCGCCGCCTGCAGGAACGGCCCGCGCGGCAGCGTGCCAGGCGGCGGGCCGACGAACTTCGCCGTTGCCGACACCAGCGCGACATCACAGGCGCCGGCTGCGATATGGTGTACGGCCGACAGCGCCGCCGACCCGCCCACGGTGCCGCCGGTCTCGATCTTGACCACGGGCTTGCGGCGGTGCCCGACCCAGTCGGCCAGCTCCATTTCCGACTCCGCCGTGCCCGACACGTAGTCGATGTCGGCCAGCACGATCTCGTCGACCTGCTTCATCGTGATCTGCGCATCTTCCAGTGCCCGCCGCACGGCCTGGTTGGCTAGCTCCGCCTTGCTCAGCGGGCTGCGCGCCATCATCTCCGTCTGGCCGAAGCCGACGATTGCC
Source organism: Cupriavidus sp. 8B (assembly GCF_054589115.1). Lineage (NCBI taxonomy): Bacteria > Pseudomonadati > Pseudomonadota > Betaproteobacteria > Burkholderiales > Burkholderiaceae > Cupriavidus > Cupriavidus sp. 8B. Next base: position 73,741 of record NZ_BAAILO010000525.1, read on the forward strand.
ACTCTGCGATTCATTCCGTTTCTCCGTTGCCGTAAGCGTCGTCCCGCCTCACTTGGCGGGCCTCAGGGCGTGGTGCCCAGGACCATGACCTGCTGCAATTGCCCGCAAGGCCCCGAAGCCAGATGGGCAAGCCCCGTGCGTGCACCGTCCTCCTGGCGCGCACCCGCCTCGCCGCGCAGTTGCAACACGATCTCGGCAATACGGCCCATGCCGATGGTGGTATGGGAACAGCCGGACAGCGCGCCACCGGAAAGATTGACGGGCTGATGGCCACCCCGGCTGCTCGTGCCGGATTCCAGCCAACGGCCGCCCTGGCCGGCGTCACACAGGCCTAGCCCCTCGTAGGTCATCAGCTCCTGGTAGGAGAACTCATCGGTCACTTCGAGCAGATCGATCTCCTTGCGCGGATCGCTGATGCCGGCCATGCGGTAGGCCTTGTTCGCCGCGATCTTCAGCACCTCGGATTCCGCGAGGTCGCGATCCCCCAGGTAGTAGCCGTCGCAGCAATTGGCCTGCCCCTTGATCCAGACGGGCTTGCTGGTCAGTTGCCGGGCCCGCTGCTCGCTGGCCAGCAGCATCACGATGGCGCTGTCGCCGAACGCACGCGTCTGCAGCGCCGTGATCGGATCCGACAGGGCTTTCGAGCCGAGCACGTCGGCAACGCTGTAGTCGCCCGCCCGCAGCGCCAGCGGGTTGTCCTTCGCGTGGCGCAGGTTCTTCACGGACACCCCGGCACATTGCTTGGAGGTGACACCGTACTTCTCCATGTAGCGGTTTGCCTGTAGTGCGGCAGCCTGCACGTTGTCGAGGCCGAGCGGCCGGCAGAAGAAGGGATCGAAGACCTTGTTCTCGATTGCATTGCCCCCGCTGCGGCTGGTGGAGTCGTGGCATACAGCGACCACGAGCACCGTTTCAAACTCGCCGGAGGCGATCTGCCAGGCCGCCTCAAGGACGCCGACGGCGCCGTCCTGGTCGATCTTTTCATCGGGACGCAGGTTCGCGCCGGCAACGTCCACCACCAGCGAGGCCGAGAATGGCCGCGCGATGCGCGAGTGTTCGTGGCAGATCAGGCTTGCGTCGATCCCGCCCTTCTCATAGGCCGGCAGGAACCGCAGGCCGGTTTCCTGCAGCACCGGACGGATTGCCTGGTAGGCCAGTTCCTCGGGCGAACACGCCCGTTTCTCGTTGTAGTTGACTTGTGCCATCGAGACGATGGCGACACGGTTTGACATGCTCATCTTGTTGCCCTCGAGCTGTTGACTAGTTCACCTTGCGCTGCTGATCGGCCCAGTATTTGTCGCGCACTTGCCGGCGCAGCACCTTGCCGATCACCGTCATTGGGAGCTGGTCAACGATGGTCACCGTCTTCGGCGCCTTGTACCCGATGCGCTCCTTGCAGAAGGCGACGATCTCGGCCGGATCGGGCGTATGGCCTTCCTTGAGCACCACCTCGGCGTGCACGGATTCGCCCCACTCGGCATGCGGCACGCCCACTGCCGCCGACATCAGCACGGCGGGGTGCGCATTGAGCGCGGCTTCGACCTCGATGGCGTAGATGTTGAAGCCGCCGCTGATGATCATGTCCTTCTTGCGATCGACGATGTACACATAGCGGTCTTCGTCGACGTAGCCGAGGTCACCGGACTTCCAGAAGCCGCCCTGGAATTCGGCTGCAGTCGCTTCCTGATTCTTGTAGTAGCCCTTGATCACGCCTGGTCCGCGGATCCAGAGTTCGCCGGTTTCGCCGACCGGCAGTTCATGGCCTTGTTCGTCCATCACCACGATCTCGGTTTCCGGCAGCGCGATGCCGGTGGAGCTCAGGTGCCTGTTGCTTTGGCCAGGCGCACACAGGTGCTCCGCCTTGCTCAGCACGGCCACGGGTGCCAGCACTTCACTGCTGCCATAGGCCTGGATGAAGATGTTGCCGAACTTCTCCTGCAGCAGCGCGAGCTTGGCCGGACTCATCGGCGCCGCCGCATAGAGGATCGTGCGCAGGCTGGACAGGTCAAATTGCTCGTGCAGGCCGAATTCCAGGAAGCGGTAAAGGATGGTCGGCACGAGGTGGCTGGACGTGATCCGCTCGTTCTGGATATTGGCGCAGAACTGTCTGAGATCCGAAGCGTTCATCGTCACATGGCAGCCGCCCTTGAAAGCAAGCGTCGTGGCATAGGCCGCGGACCCGTGGCTCAGCGGCGTAATGCTCAGGTGACGGGCGTCATAGCCGAACATGTCGTCCGGCATCGAATAGAAGTAGCGGTGCAGGGCCAGCCAGTTGTTCAGCGTGTACATGCAGCACTTGCCGCGGCCGGTGGTGCCGCCGGTGAAGCGCAGGAGCATCGGTTCGTCTGCGTCCAGCTCGATATGCGGCTCCGCGTCCGACACGCCCTCCAGCAGGTCCCAGAAACAGGACACGCCATCGCGGGGCGCCGCGAGCGGATCCATGCACACGATGCGAATGCCGCGCTGGCGCAACGTGTCGTAGTACTTGTCCAGCAGCGCGGTTTCGAGGAATACCACCTTGGGCTCGACCCAGTCGATCTGCCAGAGGTGTTCGTCGAAGGTGTCCCGAAAGTTGCACCATGCCGCCTTCACGTCCGCCTTGGCCAGCGTGCAAAAGGTCAGCAGGCTCATATTGTCGTTGTCGAGGATAGTCAGGTAGACGTCGCCTGACGCAAGCCTGAGCCGCTCCTTGATCAAGCGGGCGATCCGATTGGTGAGCCGGTGCAGCTCCATGTGGGTAAAGCGGCGGTCGCGCTCAACATTGACCAGGGCCTCGCGTTGCGCGAAACGCGAGGCGGCATCGAGCGACCACCTCGAGAAGTCGATCTTCATCTTTGTCTCCTTTATGTTCTTAGCTTGCCTGGGGCAGCCCGGACGGTCAGATGCCGCGGAATGCAGGCGGGCGCTTCTCGCTGTAGGCGGCGAGACCCTCGCGGAAGTCATGGGACCGGGTGTGCTGCTGGCACACCAGCAGTTCGTCGCGCAGCGCGGCATCCATTGACAGGTCGACCGAGCGGTTGGCCACTTCCTTCATGCGGCGCAGCACGAGACTGCTCCTGGCCGCCATCCGCTCTGCCAGCGCCGCCACCGCCGGCAGTAGTTCCTCGTCGGGCAGCACCTCGTTGAGCAGCCCCCAGGCCTGCATCTGCGCGGCGTCGGCAAGGTCGCCCGTAAACAGCAGTTGCTTGGCCCGGCTGAGGCCGACGCGGCGCGGCAGGACCGCTGCGCCGCCACCGCCAGGAAACACGCCGAAGTTGGCATGGCCGTCGCCGATTCTGGCGCTCGCCGCGCCGATCAGGATGTCGCAGCACATCGCCAGTTCCAGCCCGCCTGCGATGGTCAGCCCGTTGATGGCAGCGATGACTGGCTTGGGCATGTTGCGCAGCAGCGAAAGTGTGGCCAGCGTGCGATCGGCGAAATTCGGCTCGCCCGGGGCGGTGTCGAGGCCAGCAAGCAGCGCCTTGAGATCGGCGCCGGCGCAGAACGCGCGGCCGGATCCGGTCAGCACCAGTACGGCTTGGCCCGCATCGGCCCGTACTGCGGTGAGTGCATCATGAAGCTCTTCGAGCATGCGCTGGTTCACCGCATTCAGCTCGGCTGGCCGGTTCAACGTGATCCACGCGACTGGCCCCCGCTGTTCATGGATAATGGTTTCGTAGTGCATTGCGCTGTCTCCTGCGGGGTGGCAGCGTCACAGCGTGCCGTGGCCGCCCAGCTTCGGTCGAGTCCGGATCTGGCTGTCCCTTCGCTTCTGGTTCAATGATGGGTTGCCGGCCGGGTGGGCGCACCACACTTATCGGGTGTAATCGGGTGTGACAGGGCCAGAGCTGTGCGCCGAAGATCTATCGTGCGGGATGGCCGCTTCGACCTTCCGCGGCACTTCCGATAAGATGCCCTTCGCATGTCAGCAGGAGACCTTGGCTTGGCCCCCGATCGCCTTCTTATCCCCACCAAGTTCGCGCCGCCGCGCATCAGCCCGCAGTCCACGCCGCGGGCCAAGCTGCTGGCGCGGCTGCTGGATTCGCGCGACAGCCGGCTGACGCTGGTGTGCGGCAGTGCGGGCTTCGGCAAGACGACCTTGCTGGCCCAGTGGCGCCAGCAGTTGCTCAAGGACGGGGAACTGGTCTGCTGGCTGTCCCTGTCACCGGACGAGCGGCACTTTCCGCAGTTTCGCGCCTATCTGACCGGCGCACTGCAGCAGGCAGGACTGCCCGTCGATGACGGAACTGCCCTTGCCTCTGAGGTGCGTGCCGATCTGCCGGTTGCAGGACTGATCGCGACCATCGTTGACGCGGTGTGCCAGCGACGCCAGGAAGTGTTCCTCTGCATCGACGACTATCATCACGTCGACGACAGCGACACCCATGCGCTGATCCAGGGTCTGGTGGATCACGGGCCCGAGACCCTGCACCTGATCCTGGCCTCACGGACCCATCCACCGCTTGCCGTAAGCCGTCAGCGCCTCACCGGGGAGCTGTCGGAGATCACCTTCCCCGACCTGCCGTTCGATTTCGCGGAAACGCAGGACTTCCTGGCCAAGCACCTCGGCGACGTCGTGCCGGACGATGCGCGCCTGATCCACGACATCACCGACGGGTGGCCGGTTTGCCTGCAGATGATCTGCATCCGGCTCAAGCGCAGCCCGGCCAACCGGGACGTGCTGTCTCAGATGCTGCATCGCCGCACGGATCTGCAGCGCTATCTTTCCGAAGACGTGGTGCGCCATCTGGCGCCAGAGGTCGCCGACTTCATCGAGAAGCTCTCGGTCTTGCGCCGCTTCAATGCCGATCTGGCGCAACACGTCACAGACAATGCAAAGGCCCCCGCGCTGCTCGACCAGATCGAGCGTGAAAACCTCTTCCTGTTGCCGGCCGAGCTCGACAGCCCCCAGCCGTGGTACCGATTTCATCCGCTTTTCGCAAGCTTCCTCCGGGACCGGCTGCAACAGCGCGATCCTGCGCTGATGCGCGAGATCCATGCGCGGGCCAGCCAGTGGTTCGAGCAACGCGGCCTCCTGATTGAAGCGCTACGTCACGCCTATCACGCGCACGACACCGAGGCCGCGGTGCACTTGGTCGAGCGGGCTGACCTGCCAATCCGCAGCATGAGCTTCTTCAGCACGCTGCAACACTGGATGGACGAACTTCCGGCCGATATGCTGCTGGGCCATCCCCGGCTGCTGCTCCTCGGTTGCTGGGCACTGGTAGCCGCGGGCCGCTGGCGCGACGCGCAGGGCTGGCTTGAGCGGCTGGAGAAGACGCCGCACACGCTGGCGCCGGGACTTGCCTTGCACGTGCTCTATCTGCGGGCCAGCATCGCGCTGCAACGCGACGACACCGAAGCCGCATTGGCCCTCGTGGCGCCGTCGGACTTCGAAAGCCTGTCCGATCGCTTCCTGCGCCAGGCGCACCTGGCTGTGCTCAGTTTTTCCTATTGCGCGGCCGGGCGGTACGAGGACGCCCGCTCGCTCCACGAGCACATCGCGCGGTTGCCACGCTCCGAGCTTCAGGATGACATGGCCCTGGTGGCCGAATCGACCCTGCTGCTCAGCCACCTGCTCGAGGGCAACAATCGCGAGGCCATCCGCACCGGCAGTGCCCTGGTGGCGCGCGCCGAGGCAGCGCACGGCCGGCGTTCGGTGTCCGCCGTCAACAGCGCGGCATTCCTCGCCAACGCGTATTACGAGGCCGACCTGCTGGCCGAGGCGAACGAAGTGCTGGCCAACCGGCTCGATTTGCTGCGTCTCTCCTCGCCCGAGCCGATGACGCTTGCGATCATCGTCCGCAGCCGCCTGATGGCGACGCAGGCATCGGCAGCGCAGGGACTGCACGCACTGAGCGAGGAGGAAGTCCGCTGCCGCGAGCTGGCATTGGATCGGCCTTTGGCCTATGTGCTGGCCGGACAAGCGCGGTTGGAACTCCAGTTGAACCATCAGGATGCCGCCCGGAAGCTGCAGACCGAACTTGACCGATTGGCCAGCCGCTATCGCTACGGAACGGGTTTCCTCGCCGAGATCGGGGCGATCGCGGCCCTGACCGGAGCCCGGCTGGCGCTGGCCGGCATGGACTGGAACGAAGCGCTGGCGCGCGCAGAAACGCTGCGCAGCTACGGTATGGCATACGGGCGGCAAAAATGTGTGGTGCAGGCCGACTTGCTGGCGGGCACCGCTCTTGCTGAAATGGACGAGGCTACCGAAGCCATGCGTCTTCTGCGGGCTGCTGTCGAAGCAGCCCAGAGATTAGGGCTCGTTCGCACGTTGCTCGATGAAGGCGAGCGCGTGCGGCAGGCCTTGCAGCAACTGCAGCCCACCCTTGGCCCCGGCTCCGGCGGCGACTATCTGGTCGAGGTCCTGCGCCGCGGTGTCGCGGCGCATACGCCGGTTCAGCGGGTCGGTGAGCCCGACGTGCAGGCGAACGGCCCCGAGCTCAAGCCGCGCGAGATTGAAATCCTGCGCCTGGCCGCGCAGTCCATGTCGAACAAGCGGATCGCACTGACCCTCAACCTCACGTTGGACACAGTGAAGTGGAACATGAAGAACGTGTTCGAGAAGCTGGGGGTTCCGAGCCGCTACGACGCGGTGATCGCCGCGCGCAGGCGTGGCCTGATCGACTGATGGCGCGATCACTCCGCCGCCCGCCGGACACCCGGAAAGTGTGGTGACTGTATGGCGTCGGCGAACCAGAATCTCCTGGCAAGGCATCCATCACGGCCGCATCGCGGCTGATGCGCCACAGGAGACATCATGCCCCAGGAGCAAACGACATTCCCCTCCGCAGCAATGCTGCCAAGTGATGAAGAGCGGCTGATGCTGCAGGAGAGCCTGCGTCGCCTGCTCGCCCGGAGGTGGCCCGCCGCGCAGGCCGTGGAGTTTGCCGCAGACCCCCAGGCGCTGACGTCGATCTGGCGAGACCTGGCGGAGCAAGGCCTGACCAGCCTGGGCGGCAATCCGCAGGAAGGCGGTATGCGAGAAATTGCCGTGGCGCTGGAAGAATTGGGGCGCGCCGCCTGCCCAGCGCCGCTGATCGGCGCCGCACTTGCCAATCTCGCCCTGTCACCGCACCTGCCCGGGCGTCCCAGATCCGACGAGTCGGCCGCGCTACTGAGTGCGCTGCATCGCGGCGACGCCAGCGTGAGCTTCGCCTTCGGCGGCTTTGACGGCGATCGGCAAGCTGGCGGCGTGCGGGTCGCCAACGGCAAGCTGCAGGGTCCCATTGCCTTTGTCGAGGCCGGAACGCATGCCACCCACCTGCTCGTTCTGGCCGAGCCGGGGCCGGTACTGGCCATCGTACCGCGCGGCGCGGTCGGCCTGAGCGTGACGGAAACACCTGGGTTGGCGGTGCCACCGCTGGCAGCGGCAAGCTTCGATCACGTGCCCGCGTCAACGTTGCCACTCCCGCCCGGGCTGGCCGAGGACCTGCGTCGGATTGGCGCGCTTGCGCTGCTGGCGCGCGCGCTTGGCGCCGCCCGGCAAGGCTTCGACATGGCCGTTGCCTATGCCAAGGAACGACAGCTGTTCGGTCAGCCGATCGGGCGCTTCCAGGCGATACAACACAAACTCGCCAACTGCCTGATGGCGCTGGAGGCCGCACGGCTGATGCTCCACAACGCCGCCAGGACGCATGACCTCGGCTCCGAGAACTGGCGGATCCTTGGCGCAGCCGCACGCGCCTTCGCCGGCCCTGCGCTGCGTCAGGTATCGCTCGAAACGCATCACACCTTCGGCGCCATCGCATACTCGGAGGAACATGAGGCACCGCGGCATTTCCGCCGCACGCATGCGGATCTTGCACGCCACGGCGGCGTACGCCAGGCGCGTGAGGAGCTCGCCCGGGCCCTGCTCGAGCAGGGCGCGATGCTTCCCGAGCACGATCTCGGCCCGGCCGGAAATGCGTTCCGTGATGAGGTACGGGCCTGGCTGAAGGAAAACTGGTCCGGCGATTCGCCCAGACACGAACAAGACCATGCCTACGAAGAGTGGGGCTATGACACACAGTTCACTAGGCTGTTATTGAGACTTGTATAAATCATGACAACCGATTCGAGTCTGACGCGTTATCTGATCAAGGCGTTGATCGGGAGTCGATTGCATGGCTGGGAAGAT
>NZ_BAAILO010000526.1:0-356 GCF_054589115.1 Cupriavidus sp. 8B
TATCGTCCAACCGTGGTCTCCATGGCCCAGTGCGCAAATAAGCCTGGCTGCCGAGACTTGACGTCTTTCAGCCATGCCGCTGCACGCACCTTCCGAGCGCGGAGGTGTTTGTATTTCCTTTGGGCCCAGCGGACCAGCGCGGCATCGACCGCAAGCAGCACCTGCCCCAGCGCAGACCGATAAAATCGACCGTAGTACTGAATCCAACCCAGCAAAGTCGGACGGGTTCGGTCCGCCAACTCAGTCAGACTCAGGTCATGGCGGTGCAACACACTGCGGCGACGCAGCTCCTGCCGCATCGCCTTCGCAGCCTTGTTGCTGACCGCAGGCAAGAAGCCGACCGACAACTTGCCCAC
>NZ_BAAILO010000527.1:0-441 GCF_054589115.1 Cupriavidus sp. 8B
CTGGAATTGGAACATATCGATGCCCGGGCAAACGGAGGCTCGAATCGGGTCTCCAATCTGACACTGGCTTGCGTGCCTTGCAATAGGAAGAAGGCCACTCGCCTGCTCCCTGATTTCCTGCGCAAGGACCCGGAGCGCCTCAGACGCATTCTGGCGAAGGCAAAGGCCCCGCTTCGCGACGCTGCCGCCGTCAATTCGACCCGGTGGGCGCTGTACAACGCGCTGAAGACCACGGGGCTTTCAGTGGAGACGGGGTCGGGTGGCCGGACGAAGTACAACCGCCGACACTTCGATCTGCCAAAGACGCACGCGCTGGACGCGGCGTGTGTTGGGGTGGTCGACTCTGTTTCAGACTGGCAAAAGCCCACGTTGGCTATCAAGTGCTCGGGCCGTGGCACTTACCAGCGCACGCGACTCACCGCATCAGGCTTCCCGCGCGGC
>NZ_BAAILO010000528.1:0-742 GCF_054589115.1 Cupriavidus sp. 8B
CAAGTCCCTCTACGTGGCACATCGACAGACCAACTCTACCGCCAAAGAAACAAAGTCAAGTCGACGTAACCTCGCGAATTTCACGCACGATTCGCAGTCTCTCCGGCTTGCACAGGTGCGCTTGGCGGGCTATCCTTCTCGTACTTCTCGCGTCCCCGACGCATCGACCTGCCGCTACGTTTGGCGGCAATCCCAAGCACCGAAAGAGCCCGAAACGGGTTGTCGGTCGCCTCTATGTACAAGCCGGAAATTGATCCGGCTTTTTTTCAATCAAATCAAGCGGACAGTGTCGGATAGTGAGGACACCGGACACCGCGATACCAAGCCGATTGGCGGTCTGTTTGCGAAAGTAGACCGTAGTGAGGACGATTCCGAAGCCGGACACCGGACAGTGTTCGAGGAATCGCCATCGATAGGAGACGTCCCTTCAGCCACAGGCTGGGCACGGATCACGAAGCCCGACACACAGCGGCGGAGATGATCTGGCTTCGGGGCGGGGAGCCGTTTGCGGGTCACGGACGTGACTGACGCAAGCTCTTGAGAGCATGACGATCCGGGGGGCGCTACCGGTACCAAAACGGCGCAACAGGAATCACCCACCACGGCAGCAGCCACGAGCGCGAGGACAACAATCCTGGCGAACGAGTGCTGGCATCAGGACGATGCACCGGGTGGATGGCCGCGCAGCGGCACGCAAGGCGAACGCCGGCGTGTTCGCATAGCGGACAGTCAGGACGCATCG
>NZ_BAAILO010000529.1:0-250 GCF_054589115.1 Cupriavidus sp. 8B
ATGACGCTCGCCATCGGAGTCGGCGAAGGCCTCGGTATAGCCTTTGTCGACACCAATTTCCCCTGTACCGCAGGGGCGCCCTTCGGCCTTCGACGTCGCGTAGTGGATTTCGACCGCGTCACCCTTCACGATCACACGCAGGTTGCAACCCGTAAGGTCCACGTTCTTGCCGTTGCTGTTCGTCGTGAGCAGTTCAAGGCCCTTCCGGCCCCGGCGTGGGCGGAGAAACATCGATGCGCTATAAGGAGAA
>NZ_BAAILO010000530.1:0-75177 GCF_054589115.1 Cupriavidus sp. 8B
GACCGTGCCGCGGCGGTGTCCGTTACAACGGAATCAAAATCCTCCACTTCAACAGAAGGAGATGTAGTATGAAACGAGATAGTTCGAGAGCAAGCACAGCCCATCGCCTGTCGACCACAACACTTTGATGACGTTGCCTCGCCTGCCGCAGAAGACAAAGACATGGCCGGAGAATGGACTCTCCTGCAGAGTCGCCGCAACCTTCGCGGCCAGCCCATTGAATCCAGAGCGCATGTCGGTCACGCCTGCAGCGATCCAGATGCGTGTTCCCGCCGGCAGCCCGATCATGGCGTCAACCGGTCCAGTACCGTGCGCAACGTGGTCGCGTCGACCGCGCCTTCGATGCGAATCACCACTCGGCCTAAACGGATCTCGATGGCGCCATTCGAGGTCGTCGGCTCAAGAGCTGCAGCGGCTGGACTCATTGGAGTCGGAGCGGGTGGCGAGCCTGGTTGCTCAATGGTCACAGGCAACAACACCGCAGTTTCGTGCCGCTGCTCCGCTCGATAGCGCCGGCGCCACGTGAACAGCATGTTCGCGTTGATGCCGTGCTCGCGCGCCAGCTTCGATACCGAGATGCCCGGCTCACACGCAGCGGCGGCCAACCGCCGCTTGAATTCCTCACTATGATTCGGCCGGCCTTTGCGACTGCCAGCGACTGGCACTTCCTGTGACTGTGACAAAGTAGTCCCCATCAAATAGGTAATGGGAACCACTTTGGCGTCACTCTACTGAACAGTACAGACGGTGCTGGCGACCCGCTTACGCACATCGTTCTAAGGATCGCCTGAAAAACTCAGTTTCGTGACCTAGGCGTCTTATCGACACCATCGCGGTTTGGATCTCCGCGGCTCTCCGGCTGGTTGCGTCAGCGCAATCCCGTTCTCTACCCGGTTGGGAGGCCATTCGCCCCCTCAACCGGCGTCACACGCCGTACGCCAGCAGCGCTCTGCGAGCCATCCAGAGATTGCTTAGTGCAAACAGCGTCTTCAGTTGTGCCGTGTTCTTCGCCAGACCTCGGTAACGGACCTTGGCCATGCCGATCTGCTGTTTCAGCACCCGGAATGGATGTTCCACCTTCCCCCGGATCTTCGCTTTGATCGATTCGATCTCATTGAGCGTCGCTTGAGCACGATCGCTGAAATCGAGTCTGCGGCGCTTGCCGGGCAGCATGCTCACGTGCCACCTGGCCTCGGGCTGCTTGTGGACGCCAACGAAGCCGGCATCGCCAAAGACATCAGTTTCATTGCCGTGCAGCAAGCTGTGCGCTTGGCTGATCTCACTCACATGGGCAGCCGTGCCGATCACGGTGTGCACCAGTCCGGAATCCGCATCCACACCAATATGCGCCTTCATGCCGAAGTAATACTGCTTGCCCTTACGCGTGGAGTGCATCTCAGGATCACGCTCCCCACTGCTGTTCTTCGTCGAGGTCGGTGCACTGATCAATGTGGCATCGACCACCGTTCCCGCTTTCAACATCAGGCCCTTTCCCGCCAGCATCCCGTTCGCGACCGTCAATATCTGGGCGGCCAAGTCGTGCCGCTCCAGCAAGTGACGAAATCTCGAAATCGTGCTTTCGTCTGGCAACCGCGCCATGGCCCCGTCCAGGTCAGCGAACTCGCGATAGAGCGGCACATCATGAAGCGCTTCTTCCATGGCCGGATCTGACAGGCCGAACCACTGCTGCAGGAAGTGAACGCGCAACATCGTCCCAATCGGAAATGGTGGGCGTCCGGTCTTCTTCTTGGGGCAATGGGGTTCGATCAGGGCAACCAGGTCTGCCCAGGGGACCACCTGACTCATCTCATCCAAGAACTCGCGCTTACGCGTGCGCTTTGTCGACAGGTTCAATCCCAATTCCCCTTGCTTCATGGCAGCTTCCTCCTGACTATTGCAACGTAGAGGAAGCTTAAGGGGCGCCGCGCGAGGGGCTGGAATCTAAGTCCGCCCGGCGCGTCGGCCTTTATGTATCCAGCCGGGCGTGTGGCGCACCTAGTCGATGGTCGCTCCAGAATCTCTGATGACCTTCGCCCACTTTTCTGCGTCCTGCTGCATCAGCGCCCCGAATTGATCGGGCGTGGCGCTGACGGACGTCGCACCCTGCTGCAACAACTTGTCGCGAACCGCTTTGTCTTGCGCGATGCGTGCGATTTCAGTTGATAGCCTGCTGACCACGGCGCGCGGTAGGCCGCGCGGTCCCATCACTCCAAATCGCACATCTGCCTCATATCCGGCAATGCCCGCTTCCATCATGGTCGGCACTTCCGGCAGGGCGGGAGAGCGAGTGGCGCTTGTCACCGCGAGCGCTCGCAAGCGCCCCGCCTTGATATGGGGCAATGAGCCGGGTAGGTTATCGAACATCAGCTGTACCTGATTGGCTAGCAGGTCGGCCATGGCGGGGCCGCTTCCTTTGTACGGCACGTGGACGATCTGCACGCCTGCCATTGTTTTGAACAACTCGCCCGACAAATGGTTGGTTGTGCCATTCCCGGCCGAACCCATGTTGAGGGCGTCAGGATGCTGCTTGGCATACTGCACGAGCTCCTTAACCGACTTTGCCTGCACCTTCGGATTTACTACCAGGATGTTTGGCACGCTGGCGAACAATGCCACAGGCGTGAAGTCCTTCTGCGCGTCGAAGGGCAGATGCTTATACAGCGTGGTGTTGATCGACTGAGTCGCAAGTGAGCCGAATAGCAGCGTGTAGCCATCGGCGGGTGACTTGGCAACAATATCGGCGCCGATGATGCCCCCGGCGCCCGGCCGGTTGTCCACCACGACCTGTTTGCCGAGTGCCTCGGACAGGCGCGTCGCCAGGATGCGCCCCAGCATGTCAGTGGTGCCGCCAGGCGGGAACGGTACCACGAGCCGAATCGGCTTTTCCGGAAAGGATGCGGCCGCCGCCACAGCGGTGCCCAGCGAGAAACATGCTGCAGCCAGCATGCGCACAAACGGTTTCATAACGAAGTGTCTCCATCGGTCATTGGAAGGCGATTGGCTCGCCCGGTGGGGCGCCAAGCTCTTATGGCTGTGCGGCAAGCTCGCACACGGCGCGCCTGAGCGAGGCCCGCGCCGTGGCGACGTGCTGCCGCAGACTCTCGACATCGTCACGCAAGACGCTCAGCGACTCCTCCTGTGCGGCAATGTTCTCGCGCACCCGCGCGGGCGACGGTCCGCCAATGGCTTTGCGGGCGACTACGGCCTGCACCGGGTCGAGGCAGCGCGCAACCGTACTGGCGTCCAGCCCGATCCTCCGGCCTGCATGCTGCAGCGCTGCGGCGTCCACCATCTCGGTACTGATTTCGCAGGCGGGCAAATGCTTGTCCAGCGCGTTCCGCACCACCGCGCCGACAATATGGTGGGCCTGCCGGAACGACGCACCGGCATCCCGGACGAGAGCGTCCGCGAGGTCTGTTGCAGCCGAGAAGTCCCGGCTTGCACGGTCGAGCATATGATCGTGCAGCGGGATTGCGTGCTCGAGCACGAGGCGCAGCAGTTTGATACAGCTTAGCGATTCCTGGGCCGATTCCCAGAAGCTCCGCATGCTCTCGCGATTGCCGTCGACCGTGTGCGTGAAATGGCTGCCCTTGACCGCTGCTAGCGATGCCGTCAACAGGCCCAGCAGGTGACTTCCCTTACCCTTGATGTGCTCCAGTACAACCGGGTTCTTCTTCTGGGGCATGATGCTGGACGTGGCCGCGATGCTGTCGGGAAAATCGATCAACCCAAACTCCGGTGTGGCCCATACGTAGAAGTCCTGCGCGACGCGGCCCCACGTGACCGCCCCAATCGTCATCGCGGACTGAATCTCCCATGCGAAGTCGCGGGAAGCCACGGCATCCAGCGCATTCCCGACGCATTTGGAGAAGCCGAGCCAGCGCGCCGTGGACGTCGGGTCGATCGGAAACGACGTTCCCGCTAGTGCGCCGGCGCCCATCGGGCACGCATCGAGTCCGGCCAGCGCCTGGAACAAGCGTGTGATGTCGCGGCCCAGCGCTTCAGCCACGCCAGCAAGGTAGTAGCCATAGGTTATCGGCTGTGCGGCCTGCAGGTGTGTATACCCTGGCATCACCGTGTCGGTATGCTCGGCCGCCTTGGCAAGTGCCACGGCGCGCGCGGCAAGCAGGGAGTACAGCAGGGAAAGTGTGGTATCTCGCGCACGCAGACGGTCGAGCGTGGCTGCGATGTCGTTTCGGCTGCGCGCCAAATGCAATCTGCCGCCGATTTCGGCACCCGCCACTTCCATCAGGCGTGCCTCATAGTTGAAGTAGGCATCCTCGCGTGCAGGATCTAGTGTTACGGCTTGTGGACCTTCCGCTTCGATCTGCAGGAGTGCTCTTGCCAGGGCGGATGCCATCGGTGTCGGCATCAGGTCTGTCTCGTGCAGCATCAGCAGGTGAGCCTGGTTGATCTCTGTGAGATAAGAAAAGCCGCTCTCGAATTCACGGAGCAGTCGGGGCATGTAGACGTGCTCGCAAACTTCGGGAGCGATCGGTTGCGTCAGACGCTTGCTGACTTTCGATTCCATACTGGTCATCCTCTCTAGAGCGTTGACCCCAGTATGAAAATCCGATGGCAGATCGTCAAATCATGATTTTTCCCACTTCCATACGGATTTGATATGACCAAGAAACTCGACGAACGCCTAGCGCTGCGATGCAGCGATTTCCCGCAGACAATCCAGGAACACCTTTGCCATTGCCGGTTCAGGACGCTGTTGCGCGTGCAGCACATAGCTGGGAAAGGCGATGGCTGGTTCGAACGGAATCGCTTTCACGCCCGGCAATCGAAGGTTGCGCACGACTAGCGGGTTCACCACGCTGACGCCCAGGCCCATGCCCACCATCGTGCAGATCGTCGCCGCGTAAGGCATCTCGAGCGTGAGCTTGCGGCCATCCGGGTCGAATGTCGCGTCGATCGCGGCGCGCGTGCCGTCGCCATACGGAAGTGAGATAAAAGTCTCTCCTACCAGGTCGCGAGCTAAGATTCGCCGCTTCTTCGCCAGCCGGTGCTGGGTGGGTACCACGCAGACGCCATTCTCGTTACGCCACAGACTGGCCCGTACGCCAGGCGTCTCGACCATATACGAAACCAACCCGACATCACAGAACCCCGTTGCCGCCCAGTTCGCTACCGTGGGCGAAGTGCCGATATGCACTGTGACTGGCACATCTCCATGGCGCTCTCTGAATGCCAGGATGCCTTGCGGGATGATGCTCATGGCGATAGACGGCACGGCTCCAATGCGAAGTGCGCCGGCACCGAGCTGGCGGATGGATCGGGCTGCATCGCGCAATGTGTCGAGCCCCACGAACGCGCGCTCCACCTCCTTGAAGAGCGCTTCGGCTTCGTTGGTTGGCGCCAACCGGCCTCCGAGGCGCTCGAACAGATGAAAGCCGGTTTCCCGCTCCAGTTGGGATATGACGCGGCTGATATTGGGCTGTGATGTGTGGAGTTGCGCGGCGGCGGTCGTCATTGACCGCGTCAGCATGACCGCACGAAAGGTCTCGATCTGCTTGAAGTTCACTGTTCAGCTCTGGGTGTCTGTCTCGGCGATTGTATATCAAATCCGTATGGGCAAGGCCAAACTCGTTATTTGACGATCTGTCACTGCATTTTCATACTGGATCTCAGAACTCGTGGCAAACACCCACCCATCTAATTGGAGATGATTCAATGAACCTTCAGAAAAACATCCTCGCGCTTCTTGCCATCAGCACCTTCGTGACCGGTATGGCTCGTGCAGATGAAGCAAGACCGGGTGTGGTCATATATGCAACAGGGGGCACAATCGCGGGCGCGGCAAAGAGCAGTACCGATACGACGACGTATCAGGTGGCGACGATGGGGGTGCAGTCGTTGATCGACGCCGTTCCGGAAATGAAGGACGTTGCCACGGTGACCGCGGAACAAATCGCCAATGTGAACAGCGACGACATTAACCAGGAGATCCTGTTGCGCCTGGCGCAGGCGGTCAACAAACGCCTGGCCGACCCCGCAGTGCATGGTGTGGTGGTGACGCACGGTACCGATACGCTGGAAGAAACCGCATTTTTTCTGGATCTGACCACCGCCGGCCCGAAACCGGTTGTCATCGTTGGCGCGATGCGGCCTGCCACCGCCATCAGCGCGGACGGTCCGATGAATCTGCTGCAGGCGGTGACACTCGCCGCCGACAAAGATGCAGAGAACCGGGGCGCGATGGTAGTACTGAACGACAGGATCGGGTCGGCATTCTATACGTCCAAGTCTCACACTACATCTGTAGATACGTTTCGAGCGGCGGAGCAGGGGTATCTGGGCATGTTCATCGGCACGCAGCCTCGCTTCTACTTCTCGCCGGCTACGCCAAAGGGTAAGCCGACCTTCAATGTGGAAGGGATGAGGTCATTCCCAAGGGTTTCTGTCATCTATATGCACGAGGATCAGGACACCGAGCAGATAGATGCGGCCCTCCGTGCAGGGGCAAAAGGGCTTGTGATTGCGGGCAGCGGCAACGGCGGGCTTCCGCTCAGTGTCAAGAAACGGGTGCTGGAACTCACTGAAAAGGGTTTTCCTGTGGTGCGGTCATCGCGCACTGGCAGCGGCTTTTCGACCAAGAAGGTGGAAGGCATCGGTTCCAGCACCTTGAATCCGCAAAAGGCTCGCATCCTGTTGATGCTGGCGCTGTCCCAAGGCGCCGACCTGACGACGATCCGGAAGTACTTCAACGAGTGATATGAGTTTTGCCTCCGCACGTTGGAATAGAGTTGTCGGGGCGCTAGGCGGCGAATTCAATCCAACTGCCGTTCACGCATTCTCGTCGGATTGGGCTACTTACCCGAAAGCCAGAGGGCACCGGGGCACATGAAATACCGTCGAGCGCCACTTCGCGCGCGAAGCTGGTCGTGAGGCTTATTAAACCGCTTTGATCGCTCATTTTGGCATATCAACTAGTTGATCGCTTGGCGCTTGTGCAACGGGATCGGCTGCATCCGTATGGGAGGCAGGTGCCGACTGAACGCACTGACCCGCTTGTCTGTTTCATGTGCACATATTTTGTGAGTCAAACGAAGTGTAGGGCTCTACCCTCGTTCCGGGCGAAACACCAGCAGTAGTTCTTCCATGTCGCCTCATTCCAAGACGTAAGTGAAGACGGCAAAAAACACCACCAAGTGGCACATATAAATCCCGAAGAATTTCACCAGGAATAGGAGTCGAGGATGATTTTGACGCATGGAACCAAACGTCAGAAAATAATGTCAGTGTTGTGCGCAGTGCTTGCATGCGGCACCGCGCAGGCTCAATCAAGTGTGACGCTATACGGTGTGGCCGATGCGAACTTGGAGTATGCAAATCATTTCTCAACCGTAACTCCATCTGCTACGAATGGATTCCGAACGGGTTCTGGCGCCAAGCTGTTTCGCCTGAACTCTGGTGGCCTGTCAGGTTCGCGCTTTGGCTTGCGCGGAACTGAAGAACTGGGTGGTGGTCTCAGCGCCCTCTATGTTCTAGAGGGGGGAATAGCGCTTGATACCGGCTCTAGCCTGAATGGTGGGCGCCTTTTTGGTCGCCAGGCATTTGTCGGCCTTAATAGCAAGACCATTGGCTCCGTCACCTTTGGTCGCCAGTACACAAGCTTCTTTGACGCGCTGGCGAATTTTTCGCCGACTGGCTTCGCATCGCAATACGAGCCGAGCGTGGTTGAGGTCGGCGCGGACTATCGCTCCGACAATATGGCGAAGTACACTGGCGTGTTCGGCCCCTTGACTGCCATCGCCCATTGGGCGTTTGGTAATGGCGTTGCCGGGAATGGCGAAGTTCCCGGTCAGTTCCGTCGCGACTCCGGCTTCGGCTCATCCGTAACCTACGCATCTGGCCCCTTTGCCGCAATGGCCGGCTATAACCAGTACAGCCCGACACTGGCCGCGGCAGGGGATATCGGCTCCTTCAAGAGAGCCGCCGCCGCCGCAAGCTATACCTTTGGCACGCAGGCGAAGCTGATGGCCGGCTATCGGTGGGGGCGAAACAAGGGTTCCGATGGTTCCACAATTCTACGTGATGATTTTTACTGGGCGGGCGCCAACTATCATTTAAATCAGGGAATTGATCTGACGCTCGCCTACTACTACGACGACATCAAGAAGTTTGGCAACATAAATATGAAGAATCCATGGCAGATCTCGTTTATTGCCGACTATAGTCTTTCGAAACGCACCGATGTCTATCTGACCACGGCATATAGCAAGAATGCTGGTCTGAACTTTGATACGTCGGCGAACAGCTTTGCGAGTGGATACTTCTTGGGCAGCGGCCAAAGCTCGATGCTCGGCGCGGCTGTTGGTATTCGCCACAAGTTTTAAGAGATGGTTTGGACGCATCCCTCCCGGGCGCCAAGTGACGTCGTGAGGGATGCTGCTCTCCACAAACGGGAGGGGCACTGGGCTTGCCAACAAAAGCGCTGGACATGGCACTCATCGAGGCAGGCGAGCAGCGACGCCATTGCGAAGTGTTCCGCTACTGTCGCTCCTGCATGACACGCGGCTACCACTGTCTCTTGCATCAAATGGAGAGCGCGATTCGATGTCCTGCGCATCGTTGCCCAATGGAGTCGGCATGTCCACGGTGCGGGTATGAGACTCGCGCCTGAGAAGTTGTTGCGGGCCACGCTGCTGCAGGTGCTCTACAGCGTTCGCTCCGAACGTCAGCTCATGGAGCAGACGCACTACAACTTGCTGTTTCGCTGGTTCATTGGCCTGGCAATGGACGATGCAGTCTGGGTGCCCAGCGTATTCACCAAGAACCGCGAACGCCTGATCAAGCACGATGCTGTGATCGAATTCTTCAACGAAGTACTGTCCATCGCGCAAAAGAAGGATTGGCTTTCCGGCGAACACTTCAGCGTGGACGGCACACTCATTCAGGCTTGGGCTGGCCACAAGAGCTTTGTACGCAACGACGGCGAGGACGAGACAACGATGGTGGCAACTTCAAAGGTCGCAAGCGTAGCAACGAAACGCACCAGTACAAGACCGACCCCGATGCCCGGCTCTACCGTAAAGGCAAAACCGCCAGTGAGTTGCGCTACATGGGCCATACCTTGAGCGACAACCGCCACGGCCTGGTGGTCAGCGCGCTGGTGACAAGTGCCGACGGGCATGCAGAGCGCGAAGCCGCCAAGGTCATGGTCAACGACGCCCGGGCAGGTGGTCGACGATGCGAACGTGGAAGTCACCGTGGGTGCGGACAAGGGGTATGACGCGGCCGAGTTCATTGAGGCTTGCCTTGAGATGAGGGTCACGCCCCACGTGGCGCAAAACACCTCCGGGCGACGCTCGCCGGTACCGGATGAGATCGCCTGCAGCGGGGGGTATGCCATTTCGCAGCAAAAGCGCAAGCTGATCGAACAAGGCTTTGGCTGGGCCAAGACCGTGGGGCACATGCGTCAGGTGATGGTGCGCGGACTGAAGAAAGTTGACCAGATGTTTGTGTTGAGCATGGCCGCGTACAACTTGGTGCGCATGCGCTCGCTGGGACAAATCCGTCCGCAGTTGCAGTAATCGCGGTAATGAGCCCAGAAACGGCCGCCAAATCATCAAAAAATCGATGAAATGACGCGCAGCTTCCGGATTGTGAAAAATAGGCGGCACCTCAACCATAGAGCGGGAAGTCTTGCAGCTTGTGCGGTGAGTACTTCAGCAGCCTGCTAATGTTGTCAAAGTACATCCACCCCCCGTTTACCCTGATGAGCACAGAGCGCCTTGTGCAACCCCTCATTAAGTAAGCTGTGGCACGCGCGGCCGGGGGAGGTTGCAACCACCTCGGGGTTGACAGCGGCCCCTCTCGGCCGCTTTGCCTGTCGTGCTACGCCTTGGCGGACACTCGCCATCAGCACCCCGAAAGCTCCGTTGTGAAGATACCCTTCCGCTTGATTGCGGTAGAAGCATGTGTTTCTTTGTATGCTTCGGTGAAACATATGTTTACACGCGATCGACGATGAGCTAAGCTTGCCCGAGCAAGCGCAGTTGTAAACGCAACAAGCACGGACGGAGGCCGTTGCAGCAAGCAACGGAATCCGGGACGTACAACTCAGCCCCAGAGGAGAATCATGTATCGCGTCTTGAATAAGGTGGATTTCTGTGTGGGGTGCAACCGCCCTGATTTCGCTCTGGATGGTGCGCGATGACGATTTCGCGGCGCCATTTCCTTTCTGCCGCCGGCGCATTGGCCTGTACGAATGCAGTTGCAAAGGTCACGGACGACGGAAGTTTTTTGTCCGAGCTGCCGGGGCATATCCACACCAACCGCGGCTTTGGTGCGTCGACCAACCATCCAATCGCGACGGAGGCGGCTCGGCGCATTCAACGTCAGGGGGGGGGAGTGCTAGACATGTACTTGGCTGCGCTCGCGACCGCCTGGGTGGTCGATCCGGCCAACTGCAGTCCCTTTGGGCGAATGCAAGGTCTGTATCTGATAAAAGGCGAATACGGCTGTCTTCACGCTGCGACCAAGATCCGCGAGGAAGTAGACTCCACGGTGCCGGTTCCAGGAAATATATCAGCCTATTTCGACCTTCGTCGGTCGGGACGGCTGCAGCTTTCCCTAAAGGCAATACTCGGTCCAGCCCAAACAATCGCTCGGCAAGGCTTTCGTCCCACAGAAGCTCTGCGCGTAGCCATTCTAAGCTCGGCTTCGGAGATGCAGTCGGAGTTGAGGGAAATCTATCTGGATGGCAATGGCCGCGTTCGGGCCAGCATACACAACCCGCATCTTGGCGAGTTACTCGAGGTGCTTGGCCGGGCGTCGGATGAAGAGGCCTTCTGGTCCGAATTATATGGTCGCCGGCCGGGGCCGTGGGAGAGGGAAGTGCTGGTGACCAACCGGCCACGCGCAGGTCGGCCTAAGGAACTCGCTCTACGCGGAACCGATGGCCGTGCATACCTCCTGCGCGCGACGGGTAACCTGGAGACGTGGGGAACTTGGACCCTGCTCGGAGCTGGCGTAATCGCCAAGCTCCAGGCGTCCGGCGCGCTCTCAACGCTGGAGACCGCCATGGAGGCCTACCTGCTGTCAACAATCTTAGTGCTGGACCGGATCCCATTTAAGGTGGGCTCGCTCAGGCCTAAGACGTCTAACCCATCGGTCGAAATCAATCTCGAGAGCGAGAGCCAGTCAATCGCGAGCCGCGTGCGTAACCTACTGGCCTCTCCGAGCTCGGATTTATGGGCCGATCTTGCGCGCACATACTTCCAAGGCGAAGGCAGCAAGACGGATGATAAGAACACAAATGCATTTGCGTTCGCTGAAAACGACGACTTTCTCTCCTTCACGACGTCTATGGGGCCGTGGTTTGGTTCTAAGCGCGCTTGGTTCGGTGCTGGTCTTGCCTACAGCTATGCCATGAAATCGAGGCAGCTGTTTACCGGCCAGACCCACGACGTAACTGAGATGTCTCCATTGATCGTTGAGCGCGACGGCAGACCCTGGCTGGCGATGGGAGCGGCCGGCAGCGAGAGAATCTTTGGGGCTTTGACCTTTCTGCTTTTCCTAAAGCTAGGTCTTGGGCGCCCCGGCGACATGGCTGAGCTGATGATGCTGCCGCGCTTATTCCCCAAAGATGGGAAGGTTCGCATCCATCGTGACATGCCTGAGAGCGTGCAGCGACACCTCGTCAGTCGGGGATTTATGCTTGATCCCACGGAATACGATGCCAGAAAGCACCTAGGTATTGTCAACCTCGTCGAGCAAGTGAAGCCCGGCACCTACCGGAGCGGAGCCGATCCCTCGGCGGACGGTGGCGCAATATAGCGTGACCGGTCGGCGCATGAGCGAGGGCCTCGCGCCATGTGCCCGAAGGCTGCCGCCTCGCAGCGCTGTCACACGTGCATACAGCTATGCCATTCCATGCGCGCCGGCTCTTTGTCCAATGCGACGGCCTCGTCTCGGGCATGATGGCCAACAGATCAAGCACCGCCGTTTCCGATTGATCGTGCCCGGAGCCAATCGAGCGGAAGTTGCCCACAAGTCCAGTGGCTCGCCGTTCTGTCAATGGGCAGTTCCCTACGCTGGCAATGTTGCGCGATCGGTCGCCCCCCAATTCGTGCCGCGGTTGCACAGACCGCGACTAACGGCATCCTGATTAGAGGGCTTCGATCTGACTTCCAAGCCGTAGTCCAGCGGCGATGGAACGCGCTTGCATGCGTAAGCTAGCGACGGCCGCGCCCGTGCACTGGCCCATGCTGGGCGGCTACCGAGTTTATTCTCTAATCGGCGCTGTACCTGGCCAGTGCCTGGAGCAGCTCAGACAACTTTCTTGCCTTGGCGGCCTTCGCCGCGGTGACGATGGTGGGCGCAAGCGTTATTCCTGCTCAACGAGACCAAGGCGCAGACCTTCATAGGGCCAATCCGGCAGGAAGCCTTGTGAGCGCGGGGGCGTGAGTCGCGCGCCCATGGGCGCTTGCTCGCGTTCGGGTTGGCAGTTCACGATCCGCGGCTTGGCTCGTCTTGGTTTTGCGTGGCATACATGCCATCCCCGAGACCCTAATCGCCCATTGCTGCCGAGGCAGTTCAGGACACCTCGATGGCGTTCAAGAAGGCCGTAATCGAGCGAGCCTGGGGTGCCGAACTCGGTCATCATTTGGGCTACCCGCGGCGCGGAGCGCCCGGCGGGCCGGCCAACCACCGCAACGGCAAGAGCGCCAAGACCGTGCTGGGTCCGCTGCGGGCCGATATTCCACGCGACCGTGACGGCAGCTTCGATCCAATCCTGATTCCCAAACACGAGCAGCGCTTCACCGGTTTCGACGACAAGATCATCGCCATGTATGCCGGCGGCATGACCGCGCGCGAGATCCAGGCGTTTCTGGCCGAGCAGTACGGTACTGAGGTCTCGCCCGACTTGCAGGGATGGCAGGCCCATCCCGATCGCCACATGATGTTCCGTCAACTGCTTTCGTTCCTGGGCAGCGCGACCCAGGGCGGCGCCGCGTCCCGTTGCGGACATGTTTTTCCAGCCTTGCCCGAAGGGACGACGACCGCGACCGCGGTTATCGCAGCTAACCATGTTCTCACTGGAGTATGGATTATTTCCCCGCATCGCCGGCGCGGGCGCCGTTTCACGGTCTGCTGGAGGCGAACCCATAGGAAGGACTGCGTCTGCTCCGTGTCGTCGTCGCGCACGCCATACAGCACCGGACCTGCGGCCGTCCGCCCGCCAACGATCGCTTGACGTCTTGCTGGCCATCGGTCCACGTTCGTTCCCATGGCGACGATCCTTCTCGTGGTCGCGCGAGCACGACAGCCAGGTTTAGATAGCGCCACAGCGCTATCGCGACCGGGCGGGCGACCGCAACGATCGCGATTCGCCGTTCTCGGCAATTTCGGTTCCGTGCCCTGCGTGGTCTGGTTAAACCTGCGCGTCCTCGCGCTGTCGGGCTGATAGCGGAGCCAGCACCACGCCATCTCGATCAGTAGGGCGCGGACGCGCCAGTTACCTTGTTTGCTTATTCCTTTGGTCTATCTGGCTCTCGCCGCTGTCGTAGGGCTGGGGCACGAGGCCAACGCAGGCACCCACCAGGCACCGATTGCTGAAGTCCCCCTAGAAGAGTTCGAGTGCGAGGCGTGACGGCTCACGTCGCCAATTCCCTTTAGGCGGGCCAGTGCCTCAACTCGCTTGCGCGCGGGTGCCGGCAGGTTTGCTTGTCGGGTCTTCTCCAGCACCGCGCTTGGTGCTCGGCCAGCGCCAACCGTTCGGATTCACGCAGCAGCCGCTCGTGCACAGTCGGCAGCGGCGCGCCGACGTGGCAGAGCTCGTCGCCACAGCCAAGTCGGTCGGCGAAGGCCTTGCTGTCGACGTCATCCCAGCAACCGAGTGTGGCCAGCAGTTTTGCGCATCCGGTTGGAATGCTGCAGCACTTCCTCCTGCAGTTCCCCGCGATCGCGCATGAGTTGGCGCGACGCTTCATCCTGGGGAGATGGTACGCGAACCACATGCATGCGGTCGCGCTCGCCGCGCAGCCACGCGCGCACGTTAACCACGAGCTTGATCGCATCTAGGCGGCCGGTCTTGGCCAGTCGCTGATGGCGCTCGACCGGAATGTTAGCGGGATCGACGACATAGGTAGTCGATCCCGCGTGCCCGCAGAGCGCGACAAATCCAGAACGCATGGCCGGCTTCGTAACTCACGGCGACCGGACATCGGCTGGGAGCGACCACTTGTGCTTCTGATGTTCGAACAGGACCAGCACGACCTGTAACCGGGCTGCGGCCTGCGGCTGCGCGAGGGTGTGTATCGGGGGTTGCCCGCTCTGTCCGTCGTGTAACGCAACTTTCCACTTCGCGGCTGCCAGTTCGAGCGATACCGCTAACACCCCCGTGTATGCGTGATCTGTACTACCGCGATCACACGCCGATCATCGCAGTACCTTGCCCAGTGGCACGAACGGGCGTTGCGCACGCGACTGAGATGGCCTCAGGCCTTGCACGCTCTCTGCGAAGCGCATTGGATACGCAAACGGTGCTCTGTGCGTCAGGGTAAACGCGGGCCTGCCTCCAATAGTCAGATTTCGTTTTGACAAGACATGGCTGGCCATCTATCATGAAACATATGTTGCTTTGAATAGTTAAAAGAAACATTCGGGTTGAGTTAGGTGCTACTGGAAGGGTCCTTTCCCGTCACGTAACAAACTAATAGTCTGGAAACGCAATGAGCTTTGACACCATCCTCTTTTCGAAAGCCGACGGCATTGCTGAAATCCGGCTTAATCGTCCCCATCGGCTGAATGCGGTAACGCAGCAACTCTACAATGAACTGAACGAGGCACTTGTACTGGCCGAGGCCGACCGCGACGTCCGCGTGGTTCTGATTTCAGGCGAAGGTCGTGCGTTCTGCGTCGGGGCCGATCTGAAGGAGCATAAGGCGGGGCGCACCGCATTCGACCGTCGGCAATACTTGGCAGGAGAGCAGGCGGTTTGTAAGCGTCTGCTTACGATGAAGCTCCCCGTCGTCGCTGCGGTCAACGGTTTTGCCTTGGGGGCGGGGGCCGAAATCGCCATTGCGTCCGACTTTGTCCTAATGGCTGAGAGTGCCCAACTTGGACTCCCAGAGATCAGTATTGGCAACTTCCTGGGTGGTGGCGTGACCTACCTGCTGCCCCGATTGGTCGGCTTGGCCAAAGCGCGAGAGTTGGTATTCCTGGGTGAGCGCATCAACGGTGCAGAAGCTGCGCGAATTGGGCTGGCCAATCGTGTGCTGTCGGACGAGGGTTTTCTCGAAAGCGCGCGCGAGTTCGCACGACAACTTACGACGAAGGCGCCGCTCTCCATGGAATTGGCGAAACAGCAACTGAACTTCGCTGCAGAACGCACGCTCGATGCCGCCTTGCTCGCCGAGTTGGAGGGCATGACCTTTGTGAGCACCACCAAGGACTGGCAGGAAGGCGTTGATGCCTTCGCTGAAAAGCGTGCTCCGGCGTTCAGGGGAGAGTGAACGTGCACGCACTACACCCCATCTTCTATCCCACCTCGATCGCAATCGTCGGCGCGTCCAAAGATCCGACGAAACGAGGATTTCGGTCCATTCAGAAGCTGTTGGACGATGGTTTCAAAGGCGAGATCTTTCCGGTGAACCCCAAGGAGGTCTCAATTCTTGGCCTCGATGTCTACTCATCTCTTGAGGCTATCCCTGGTCACGTCGACTTGGCGCTCATCTGCACGCCGGCTAAGACCCTTCCGGACGTCATCGCGCAATGTGGAAGGAAGGGTGTGAAGGGCGCCGTCGTCCTGGCTGGCGGCTTTGCGGAGGCCGGAGCGGAAGGCAAGGCCCTGCAGGATCGCATGGTGGCCGAAGCGCGCAAAGCGGGCGTGCGGATTATTGGCCCCAATACTTCCGGAATCTTCAATACGCATGCGGCAAGCAACATCGTCGGATTTTCCCATCTGAAGGCAGGTGGCATCGGCTTGCTTTCGCAGTCGGGCAACATGGCGCTGTCGCTGGTGACCGAGGCGCAGGCAAATGGCCAGGTTGGCTTGTCGACCTACGTCGGTATCGGCAACGAATCCGACATTCGCTTTCATGAGTACTTGGAGTACTTCCGGGACGACACCAATACCAGCGCGATCATCGCCTATGTCGAGGGGATGAAAGATGGGCAGCGCTTCCTGGATACGCTGCGACGTGTCGCGCGAGAGAAGCCGGTTGTAATTTACAAGTCTGGTCGGACTAGCGCCGGTCGCAGCTCCGCACAGTCACATACTGGAGCGCTGGCGGGCGACTACGCCGTCAGTGAAGGCGTGCTTCGCCAGGCTGGCGCAATTCTCGCGCGCAAATCGGATGAGATTCTTTCGCTGGCAGAAGCGCTTTCGCTGCTCACCCCGCTGAAATCGCGGCGCGTCGCCGTGCTCGCGGACGGCGGCGGCCATGCAACGATCGCTGCCGATGCGTTGACTGAACACGGGCTCGAACTCGCCCCGCTGTCCGAGATTACCAAGCAAGCTCTGGCTGCCATCCTCCCGCCGGCCGCAGCGGTGGCCAACCCGGTGGATGTCGCCGGTGGCACCGACTCGAATCCGGCCATATTCGCGGATTGTGCACGTATCCTGCTGCAGGATTCGAGCGTCGACGGCCTTATTATCACCGGCCTCTTCGGTGGCTACGGCGTCCGGTTCTCGAGCACGCTGACTCCGGTGGAGATGGAAACGTCGGATAGGATCGCGGAGCTGCATCACCTGTCACAGAAGCCTGTGCTGGTTCACAGTTTATATGGGTCGCTTTACGCTGATCTGCGTCCCCAGCCCCTCACCCGTATCCGAGAGGCGGGAATTCCCGTCTACGATTCGCTGGAGCGCGCAGTGCGGTGCTTGCAAGCACTCGCTGAGTTTGGTGAGGCAAGGCGCAAACGTGCGGCGTCGAACGATGCGGGTCACACTCGAGCCCCAGCTTTCGAGGCGGTTCTCCAAAAATGTCGAGAGGAATCCCGCACAGGCGTGCTTGAGCATGAGGCCCGTCAGGCCCTCGAGGCCTCAGGCGTGCAAATGATGGCGAAAGCAATCCTCGCGGGAAGTGCCGACCGAGCAGTCAGCGCATTCGAAGCGTTGGGCAAAGTTCCCGTCGCTATCAAGGTGGTGTCACGCGACATTGTCCACAAGACTGATGCCGGGGGCGTCAAACTGAACGTCGCGGACGAAGCCGGAGTGCGGCAAGCCTATGCAGACATCCTGCAAAGTGGCCGGCACTATAGCCTCATGCATGGCGTGGATCCCGACATCACCGGCGTTCTAGTGACGCCGATGGCGCCGAAGGGGGGCGTCGAAGTCATTGTCGGCGTCGTGCGCGACTCGAGCTATGGCCCGGTCATGATGTTCGGTCTTGGCGGCGTCTTGGTTGAGGTCTTGAAGGATGTTGTGTTTCGCTCCCTACCGCTATCGGAAGATGATGCAAGAAGCATGCTGTCGGAGATCCGTGCCAGCAGAATTCTAGACGGCGTGCGAGGTGCGCCGCCGGTAGACAAGGAAGCGCTCGTTCGCCTGATGCTCGGTATCTCGGACCTCTGTACTGCCTTTCCTGAGATTGCGGAACTGGATCTGAATCCCGTGCTGGCCTATCCCGATGGCGTCGGCATCCTCGATGCCCGCATCCTGCTCGAGGGAGACGACAGTGATGAACGCACAACCAATCAGCGTTGACCATGGAACCAAATATGAGCGTACAACCCCAACTTGCTGATGCGGTCCTCACCGTTGAAAATCGAGTTGCCGTTCTAACATTGAATCGCGATGATGTGCGCAATGAACTTACCGGCACCCGGTTGGTGGACGACATCGAGCAGACCGTAGCGTGGATCAACCGTGACGAGTCGATTGCGGCGCTTATCCTTACGGGTGCCGGCAAGGCCTTCTCCGCTGGCGGCAATATCAAGCACATGCTCAACCGTGAGGGGAGCTTCGGTGGCAATGTTTACGAAGTCCAGAAGCACTACCGCGAAGGCATTCAACGCATACCCTTGGCGTTAGATCGTCTGGATGTCCCCTCGATTGCAGCCATCAACGGGCCGGCCATTGGCGCTGGCTTCGATCTGGCCTGCATGTGCGACATACGCATCGCCTCCACACAGGCCACCATGGCGGAGAGTTTCGTCAATGTCGGGATCATTCCCGGCGACGGAGGGGCATGGCTGTTGCAGCGCCTCGTCGGTTATCAGCGCGCGGCAGAGCTCACCTTTTCCGGCCGCGCGATTCAGGCGGAGGAAGCGAAGGAGCTTGGCATCGTGCTTGAAGTCGTCGAAGGCATAGTCTTAATGGATAGGGCAATGGCGCTGGCGAGGAGCTTCGCCACCAAACCGCCCCAGGCACTGCGCCTGACCAAGCGGCTAATGAAGGCCGCAAGGCGTATGGAACTTCCCGATTTCCTGGACCACTGCGCCGTTTTCCAAGGAATGTGCCACAACACCGAGGATCACCTCGAAGCCGTGGCGTCCATGCTTGAGAAGCGTCCACCGCAGTTCTACGGTCGATAACGGCGTCCGGTTAACATAATACCGTCGTTCAACTGAGGGATGTGGCGCACCTGCGCGCCACTTGGATACCTGCGCGCTGAAAAAAACGCGACATGAATGCACTTTCCGGATTCGATATAGAAGATCTCTCTGTCGTTATGACGGCGACCTTCGCCAAGACCAGTACCGAAACCGACATCGTGCTATTCGCTCGGCGGTGTCCGGGGACGACAACAACGCGATTCACATCAACGAAGATGTTTGCCACCGAAAGTCCGTTCAAGGGGTGCATTGCTCACGGATTACTTTCCGCGAGCGTAATTTCGGCGGCAGTCGCCAACAAGCTGCCTGGGCCAGGGACGATCTATCTCGGCCAAACGCTATCGTTCCTTGCGCCCGGGCGGCCTTGGGGACACAGTGCACGCAACGATCACGATCGAGGAACTGTGGTTTGACCGTCGCCGTGCGCGCCTGAAAACGGTGTGTGTCGTGAACGGCAATATTGTCGTCGACGGCGAAGCCATGGTCGTGACCACGAGGCGGCAGCAGGACTGACAAAGCATGCCCATTTAATGCTGCGCTCACGTAGCAAAGATTCTGGAGACAACATGAGATTCAAGCTTACAACATGGATTCTGATCGGTATGCTCGCCGGCATCGCGGTGGGCTACGCGTGCCATACCGCATCGCCGGATGCGGAGCACACCAAGGCGCTAGCGGGCTATTTCTCCCTGATCACAGATCTGTTCCTTAGGCTGATCAAGATGATTGTGGCACCGCTCGTATTCTCGACGCTGGTTGTCGGCGTGGCGAAAATGGGAGATATCAACGCTATCGGCCGAATCGGGGCGAAGACCTTGGGCTGGTTTCTCTGCGCGTCATTCGTGTCGTTGGCCTTGGGCGCGGTGCTTGCAAACTTGTGGCAACCCGGGATCGGTCTGAATCTGCCACTTCCGGATGCCGCGGCCTCCTCTGGCCTGAAGGTGAATTCGCTGTCGCTCAAGGAGTTCGTGACGCATCTGGTGCCGAAGAGCATTGTGGAAGCCATGGCAACCAATGAGATTCTGCAGATCGTCGTATTCTCGGCGTTCTTTAGCATCGCTGTCGCATCGTTGGGCCATAAGGCCGAGGACATCGTTAGCTTCCTCGACCAGGTCGCTCACGCAATGCTCAAGGTGACTGGCTACGTCATGAACCTTGCGCCGCTAGCGGTGTTCGCAGCGCTTGCAAGCGTTGTGACAACGCAAGGGCTCGGTGTACTGAAGACTTACGGTACGTTCATGGGGGAGTTCTACCTGGCGCTGGTGCTGCTGTGGGTGGTGATCATCCTGGCGGGCTACATTGTGCTTGGCCGCCGAGTCTTTGGCTTGGTCAAACTCGTCCGCACGCCAATGCTGCTGGCCTTCAGCACGGCAAGCAGCGAGTCAGCCTATCCTAAGACGCTGGAGCAACTCGAGCGGTTTGGTGTCCCGAACAAGATTGCCAGCTTCGTGCTGCCGATGGGGTACTCGTTCAATCTTGATGGCTCCATGATGTACTGCACCTTTGCGTCGCTGTTCATCGCTCAAGCATACGGTGTACATCTGACCGTTGGGCAGCAACTTGCCATGCTGGCGATCCTCATGCTCACCAGCAAGGGGATGGCAGCGGTGCCCCGGGCATCCCTGGTCGTGATTGCCGCGACGCTGGGCCAGTTCAATATTCCGGAGGCAGGGCTGCTGCTGATCATGGGCGTGGACCAGTTCCTAGATATGGGCCGCACGGCGACCAACGTGCTGGGCAATAGCATTGCTACGTCGGTCGTGTCGAAGTGGGAAGGGGAGTTGGGCCAGGAGGTGGGCGAGGACATGCCTGCGGAGGTCTTGGCCGATAGGCGGTTGCCTGAGAGTGTGCCGGTGCAATCAGTCGGCCCCTCGACGCCGCAGGGAGTCTGATCGTGTGGCGCGGCTTCGGTCCTGTAGTTTGGCTATTGGCACTTTGCTCAAGCATGGTGCTGGCGCAAGAGGCCACCGAGCTGTCCGGCACCGTGAAGCGGGTAAAGGACACCGGTGTTGTCACCCTGTGCTACCGCGATGCCGCCTTCCCATTCTCCTATGCCGGTTAGGGAAATACGCCACAGGGCTACTAGATCGACCCTTGCCTAAAGATTGTCGACGAGATTCGTCGTGAACTGGATCGTGATGACATCGGGATCCATTCCGCCATGTTTCATCGGAGGAACGAATCGCGGCAGTCAAGGGCGGCAGGATCGACCCGGAGTGTGAGTCGAGTACTAACAATCACGTCCGACAGAGAGAGGTCGCATTTTCATCAGGAATCTTTGTGACGGGGACCAAGCTATTGGTCGAAGGTCAGATGGGATTCGATCTTATCGGGATCTCAGGCGTCGCACCGTGTCGGTCGGTGCGGGGACTACCAATGAGGCCGCGTTGCGGCGGCTCTCGGAGAATCAGGCCCTTGAGATACGTGTGCTCGCCCAACCCGATCTCAAGCAGGCCTTCGATCTGTTTCTCGCCGGGGATGTGACTGCATTCGCCACCGATGAAGTCCTGCTCCGGGGCTTCCTGGCCCACGCCCCCGACCGCAGCAGGCTTGCATTCGTAGGGGAGTTCCTCACCTACGAGCCCTATGGGATCGTCTACCGAAAAGGGGGATCCTCAACTCGCGTGCGTGGTGGAACGAACGTTCACGAATCTCGCTGTTTCGCGAGAGATCCGGTGGATCTATGAGCGTTGGTTTACGCGTCGGTTGCCAACGGGCGAGCAACTCGGCTTACCCATGAATCCGCAACTCACCACGATCTCCGAGGCACTGGGATTGCCTGAGTGAGCTGCGATTAGATCAAGGACTAGTGGCGGCGCCTCGGGTCGGTGCAGTACGCGCCGGCCTGAGGTCATATACCAAGTGGAGCGTCCTAGCCAAGTCGGGTGTGATTGTTTCCTAACATCACTCGCCTTGAGATTCGATTGTTTCATGGTTTTCCATGATGGATCGTATGTTTCTGTGCGGCTACTATGAGTTTGCGGTGGTTCTCCCGTACCAGTTCACCAAGTTCACCAAGTGCACCTAGGAGCAACACAGATGAAAGCCATGAATCTTCTCTCAGTTGTCGGCGTGGCGAGCCTGGTTCTTCAGACGAGCCTGGTGTTTGCAGCCGGTCCAGCGGACAGCGCCACACTTGCTCGCATCAAGGAATCGGGAACGATTTCGATCGGTCACCGAACATCGTCAATACCCTTTTCCTACTACGATAGCAACCAGAAGGTCATTGGCTTTTCGCAGGATATCTGTGACAAGGTCATCGCCGAAGTTAGGAAGCAGACAGGTGCGCAGAACCTGCAGGTCCGCATGGTGCCGGTCACGTCGCAGAACCGCATCTCGCTGGTTCAGAATGGCACAGTGGATCTCGAATGCGGCGTCACGACCAATTTGAAGTCGCGTCAGCAACAAGTGGCCTTTTCTACAACATTCTTTGTTGCCGGTACCCGACTACTGGTCAAGAAAGGCAGTCCGATTCATGATTTTTCTGATCTCACCGGCAAGACGGTAGTGACCAACGCGGGCACCACGTCGGAGCGGATTCTGCGCAAACTCAACGATGAGAAGAAGACCAACATCACCATTCAGAGTGCCAAGGACTACGGGGAGTCATTCCTGATTTTGCAGTCTGGCCGCGTCGCGGCGTTCATGATGGATGATGTGCTGCTGTCGGGGGCGAAGACGCTCGCCACGAACCCAGCGGAATGGGCTGTAGTTGGAACGCCGCAATCGTTCGAGGCCTATGGGTTCATGATGCGACGTGACGATCCTGAATTCAAGAAGCTCGTCGATGGTGTCATCACCAACCTGATGAAGAGCGGTGAGATCCAAAGGATGTACGACAAATGGTTCAGCAAGCCGATCCCCCCGAAGAACGTTAGCTTCGATTTCCCAATGAGTGCGGCAGTCAAGAGGGCTTATGAGCAGCCGAATGACGAAGCATTTGAGTAAGCTGTGCTGCGGAGGCTAGCATGCGTGGCATACGAGGTGGGCAGCAGGCTTGCTCTTCCCTTGTACCGAAAAGCGGGGTATGGCTGATCAGCTTGGGATCCTGGCGATGCCCTACCAGGCGAAGGGGGCGGTCATGCGAGCGGTACTATCTCGCTGGTCGGCCTGCCTTCCGCGACTGCTCCGCGAATGCCAAGACTTGCTGACACAGCTGCGACCGACCTCGATCGGAGAACCTAAAATTGCCGGAGTGCCTAGACAGGTCCCCGTGATTTCAACAACGGGGGTATTGCCTAATGCCTCGATCCGAGGCTCAGCTCCGCCTTGCTGGTACATAGGCGCCGGTCTGGTGCAACTGACCTTCAGTATGCTCAAGCGCCTTGATCGCTCCCTTCCCTTTCTTGGCCAGCAGTTGCTCAACTAGGGCTTCGGCCACGGCCACGCCGGCAGTGATAGAGGGAAAGAATGAGGGACTATCGATTGAGAATAGCAGTGTGCAATCGGCTCGCAACGCTATGGGCGCGACCGTGCTATCGGTCAGGGCGATCACACGGCAGCCCGCTTCACGAGCCGCATCGGCCACTCGGACAATTTCCGTAGAGTAAGGGGCAAAGCTCACTACAACCACGGCGTCCTTCGCCGCCAAGGCACGCAGCTCCATCTCTAGCGTGCCCGCATCTCCCCTGATTAGCAGTACCGTTGACCGAAACAGTCGATAGATATAGTGGATTGTGAAGGCGATCGGAAAGCAGGCGCGGAAGCCCGCGACATAGACATTGGCTGCCGCGCTGAGTAGATCGACAGCCTTGGGCATGGATTCCGCGTTATTCTCGCCGGCCAAATCCAGATTCTGATGTTGCGTTTCGAGCATTTCGGCAAGCATCCGGCTCGAACCACTAGCGCGCATTACCTGCTTGGCGCGCTTGGCATACGGCTGTGGACCGCCGCGAACTTCCTCAACAAAGAGTTCGCGCAGGCCCTGCCATCCCTCGAAGCCTAGGAACTGGGCAAGGCGCACCAGTGTCGCCGGTTGGACGCCGGCATCCGCCGCAATCTTGCGCATCGAGAGGAGCGGGATCTCCTGCGGATGGTCGAGAAGATAGCGGGCGCCGCCTTGGAACTGGGTACTGAGCGTCGCGTAGCTCTCTCTCAGATGCTTCAGCAGCTCGTCGAGGTTCTGCGGTGGTGCGAGGTTTCCCGTTGTCATCGTCAATTCCTGTTAGGGTGTATGTAACGATTGTTGCACAATTAACTGACGGCTGCACGCGGGCGTGTAGCCCGTGGGGCGGAAACTGGTTGTGAATCGGGTATATCTCCAGACGAATAAAGGAATCAAATGTTGCGTAGTGGGTAGCGGATTCTTATACTTCGTGGGTCGGGAAGGTAAGCACAAATATCGCGCCTCCCAAGGGCATGCGGTGGCGTTTGAGCGCCAAGCTAGATTCTTCAAACGGTTCTTGAACACAACATCATGACCAAAGTCTTTCATCGAAATCCTCGCCATACCCTTGCCGTTGCAGTTGCCGGCGAGGGCATTGAGCTCATTGATAGCAAAGGGCAGCGCTATATCGACGCTTCGGGGGGCGCGGCGGTATCTTGCCTGGGTCATGGTCATCCCCGTGTGATCGAGGCCATCAAGCAACAGGTCGATACAATTGCCTACGCGCACACTTCATTCTTTACGACGGAAGTATCTGAAACGTTGGCGGATACTCTAGTGCAGGCGGCACCTGGTGACCTGAATCACGTCTACTTTGTTTCCGGTGGCTCCGAAGCGGTCGAGGCCGCACTAAAGATCGCGCGCCAGTACTTCGTTGAGATTGGGCAGAGCGAGCGCCGGCATTTCATCGCTCGTCGACAGAGCTATCACGGCAACACCCTTGGCGCGTTGGCGATTGGCGGCAATGCCTGGCGACGGGAGCCGTTCTTGCCACTATTGGTGCCTGCACACCATGTTTCCCCTTGCTACGCTTATCGCGACCAGGCGGCAGATGAATCCGACATGCAGTATGCGCAGCGTCTGGCGGACGAACTGGAGGCAAAAATTCTGGAATTGGGGCCGGAAAGCGTGGCGGCCTTTGTAGCGGAAACAGTGGTTGGCGCAACTGCCGGGGCGTTGCCTCCGGTGGCCGACTACCTCAAGCGAGTCCGCGCAGTATGCGACAAGTACGGGGTACTGCTAATCCTAGATGAGGTGATGTCTGGCATGGGCCGCACCGGCTATCTGTTCGCCTGCGAGGAAGACGGTGTGGTTCCGGACATCGTGACCATCGCCAAGGGGCTGGGTGCCGGGTATCAGCCGATCGGTGCCATGATTTCGACTAGTCGCATCTACGACACGATTGTGGCCGGCAGCGGCTTCTTCCAGCATGGCCATACCTATATCGGACACGCCACGGCTTGCGCGGCCGCACTGGCGGTGCAGCGCACTATCGCCGAGGAAGGCCTGTTGGCCAACGTGCAGGCGCGTGGTGAGCAGTTGCGCGCGCGGCTGCGCGAAGCAGTCGGAGATCATCCGAATGTCGGCGATATCCGTGGTCGTGGCTTGTTTGTCGGCGTGGAGTTCGTGGCAGACCGGGCCACCAAGGCGACGTTGGATCCGGCCATAAAGGTACATGCCAAGCTGAAGTCCACCGCAATGCAGAACGGCCTTCTTATCTACCCCATGGGTGGGACCGTCGATGGCGTGCGCGGTGATCACGTGCTGTTCGCACCACCGTTCATCTGCACCGAGCCGGACATCGATCGGATTGTCGAACTGTTCGCCAAGTCGGTCGGAATCGTGCTTCCGTCCAGCTGTTCCTCATTGATTTGAGGGCACAGCAGCGTAACCAGTCATAGTGGTCGCACACCCTATGCGCTAGCTGTTGCGCCGAACGGGGCCAGCAAGATGCAAGTGGACCATCCGCGATTGCCGATTGAGCCGGCAGAACTCGCTTTGTGCGCCAAGGAATGCTTGGAGTCCGGGGCGCAATGATTCACCTGCATGTGCGCAAAGCCGACAACACGTATAGGCTGGAAGTGGCGGATTACCAGCCGGCGGTCGCCGCAGCGCGCAGGGCTGTTGGCGACGAATCAGTTGTGCGCGCAAGCGGTGCAGCGCAAGAATGGCTTGTTGCGCTTCGCTCTTGATCGCAACAAACTGTGCCTCGGATTGCTGGACTGCCGCCCAGATGGCGCGAGCGTCGGCGGCGTCCGTCTTGTTACGCAACACGAATGGACTGCACTGAGCATGCGCAGATGAGCATGACGTCGTGTCCGAGGTGCTGCACTTGTCGCGCCCAGTGGTGTGCTCCGCCACAGGCCTCAATCGCCACCGGCGAGCGTTCCCTCCTCCCAAAAAACTCGAGAAGCTGGCTTCGCCTGAGTTTTATGTACTCGATTTCGCCCGTGTACGGGTTGACCGCATGCAGTTGGACGACGTGCTTGGCAATATCCATGCCGATTACGATAAGCTTCATTTCGGCTCCTCCCGTAGGTGGTTGCACTCGACAGCTCCACTTTGGCGCGGCTTGGCTATCCCCGGATCCCGATCCTTTGCGTTGTTTTCCTCGCGCAAAGGACATGGCTAAACCAATACTCGACGACGGACGACCGAGCGGTTTTGCCAAGGCCGCTGCCATGCGGCTCGCCGCGGCGAGCAATCTCGGTGCTGATGCCGTTGGCATGCAGCGGCTGGCGATACTTGTCGTGGTCGTATCCACGATCACCCTGGACGATGCTTGGCTTGGGCAGTGGTCGCGAGGAATCGACTATGACACGTGACCAATCGATGCGGTCCGCCGCAAGTAACTTGGCCAACAACACTTCGTGGAGATGGTCCCAAACGCCGAATGCCGGACTGAAGGACGAAGAA
Source organism: Cupriavidus sp. 8B (assembly GCF_054589115.1). Taxonomy (NCBI): domain Bacteria; kingdom Pseudomonadati; phylum Pseudomonadota; class Betaproteobacteria; order Burkholderiales; family Burkholderiaceae; genus Cupriavidus; species Cupriavidus sp. 8B. The sequence continues at coordinate 26,318 of NZ_BAAILO010000530.1, forward strand.
AATGCCGTTGAGCACCGCCCGATCGATCGAGCGCACCATCGCCTGGCTGCACAAGGTCAAGCGATCGCGCATTCGCTTTGACCGCCTAGCCATCAAATCCCAAACTGGCGATCGCAGCACCTGGGGAAGGAATATGCGGGACTGATGCCGGGCCGGCACGTGACATGAAAATGCCTGAGGGCGCCTGCGGATAGGACGAGAGCGATGGCGGACGGCAGCGGGAGTCGAACCCACTTGAGAGCCGCTGTCGCCCGCAGCTTGGGTTGAAGTCCGACTGTACCACCGGATACGGATGCCTTCCTGTCGGATCCATTCAGGCGGGACGGGGATCCTTACCTGCTGTGGCGCGCCATGACCATTTGATGCGCTTTCGTGATGGTGAACAAATGCTCATCCCTGGCACGGAGTGGGAGCGCGACCGTCCCAAGTATCTCGGGCTGTTGGGCCTGCCAGCCACCGCTGATACCTTCATCGAACAGCTGATATGACTCTCCGTGTCAATCGCGATTGTTGCTGCGCAGCGGACGCAGTGCTCCCCTCCGGGACCGCATCCGATTAACCGGATCGAGGAATTGCGCCCTACAACTGGTAACCTTCTAGCGCGGCTGGGTCGGCATCGACCGTGGCGCCGACGTCGTCCTTGCCGGTTGCAGCCTCGGCGACCCGGCATTGAACCGATCGCGCATCATGTGGAACGGTGCTTGTCTGGAACGCGCACGTCGCAGCCACGCCCCGCTGGGGAGATCCCAGTTATCTGCGATTACGGCCGTGGCGGACTCGATTCGCGGATAGGCGGCGACGTCGCCACCGTTGCGAGGCCAGTGCGCGCGACAACGGACTACCGCCTCGGCGCTTCCCGAGCGTCGCAAAGAAAGCTCAGTGTATCGAAACGATGCAGCCGATGCGGCGGCGATCTGTGGGGCGGTGCCCTGCGCCAACATGCGCTTTGTACCGATCAAGGACGAACACCAGCAAGCCATCCTCTGCTTGCATCGCACCCGCCAGGGCTTTGTCGAGGAGTGCACCGCGTGCTACAACCGGCTCCGTGGGTGGCTAGCAGAATTTGACGTCGTCTTGCCACAGAAGCCCGACCGACGACGAAGAGAGATCGGGGCGCACCTGGAATCCCTACCGAGCTGGGCCAGCCGGTGCATCGACGGCGGGGATACCGTACAGTCGACCCAGTTCGGCTTGGTGATCGCGGTGAGTGCATCCTCGATTGGTTTCACATCGCCTTGCGGGTGCAGAACCTCGAACAGATGAACAAGGGCAGGCCGGCACACTGCGACGGTCCTAGCAACGCTGCCTTGATCAAAGCGCTGCATGGCGCCAAGTGGCACCTGTGGCACGGCTGCCCCAACCGGCGTTGCGCCGACTGGAAAGCCTGGGCTGCGATCTGGAAGCTGAGGCAAGCCCCGAGGAAGCCAAACTCCTTGGCAAGCTCGAGGAGTTCATTGCCTACCTCGAAAACAATCGGCACTTCATCGTGAACTAGGTGACCGCTATCGGCATGGGGAGCCCATTGCATCAGGTTTTGTCGAGTCAGCCGTCAACCAGGTGGTCAGCAAGCGATTCGTCAACGGCAGCAGATGGCGTGGCGGCCTCGGCACGCGCACAACCTGCTGCAAATCCGGACTACCGTGCTCAATAACCAACTACGGTCTTACGTTGAACGATGGTATCCCTCCATCGCCGGAGAACAAGGCCAATGCTTTGCCGCTTAATCGGCCCCCGGTTTGGCGCGGCCTCCATTAAGAGTCATCAAAAATTCACGATGACTGCGTAGCATCCGCGGATCGCAACGCCCGCGGAATCCGGCGTGTTCGGCCGAGATCAGGCCGTCAAGGGCGCTCAGGCCTGAGCCGAGATACACGATACGGTCATCACGCTCGACGCCGTCCCAGGCGCTCGGCGCCCACTGGTCGGCCACGTAGCGAGGCGATTGCAGGACGGCTTCGCTGACAGGGAAGGGCAGGTGGTCGGCGCGACGGTACATCAGCCCCGTGGCGAGCACGACCTTGTCCGCGAGCAGGCGCTGCCCGTTGGAGAGCGTCAGCGCATAGCCGGAGCCGGTGGCCTGCAGGCCGGTGGCGCGGGCCCGCACATGCTCGAGCGACACGCCAGGGCGCAGCTGGACCAGCGTGGCCGACCAGGTTTCCTGCAGGTAGACACCGTAGAGCCGGCGCGGCGGAAGACTGTCCGCGAGGGGAACGCCTTCGGGCGGCGCCCAGCCACCTGCCTGCGCCTGACGCGCGAGCCAGTCGGTGAAATGGGTCGGCTCCTCATCGAACAGGCTGATCGCCTTGCTCACTCCGTTGATAAGATGGTGATCCAGCGCGGTGCTGTAGGCCACGCCGAGACCCGGTGTGCCGGCGGGGTCGATGAGCTGGATATGCAGTGATACCGTCGACTGGCGCAACAGGCGCAAGGCTACGGCGATACCGGCAAAGCCGCCCCCGACAATGGCGATGCGGGGTACGGGATAGGTGCTCATGGGATAAAACAGGTGCGTTCAGAGAGCCACGGAGACCGCGGCGGGATCGGCAATGGCTTCAGCGGTGGCTGCGGTCGGTTCGGCGTTCCTCTGGCCCCACACGCGGTATTGCGCGGCAGCGTGGTCGTCGCCAACCCTGGCGCGGCCAGGGCCGTAGAGCTTTTCGCGCAGCGTGCCGGGCTGGTACGCCGTCTTGTAGACGCCGCGGCGCTGCAGTTCCGGAACCACGAGATCGACGAAGTCCGTATGTGAGTCCGGCATGATCGTGTAGCTGAGGTTGAACCCGTCCACGCCGGTTTCCTCGATCCATGCCTGCATCGCGTCGGCCACCTGTTCAGGCGATCCCACGATGACCGGGCCCTTGCCGCCAATGGCGTTGTGGCGCGCGAGTTCGCCGATCGTCCACGCCCGGTCGGGATCGCCGATCGTGAACCCTTCGATGGTCGATTGCATTGCCTCGCTTTTCTCATACGAGAACGGCTCGCCGATATCGCGGCCGGCAAGGTCGACGCCAGTCCAGCGCGAGAACAGCGCCAGCGCGCCTTCCAGGCTCACGTGCTGTTCGATGTCGGCGAGCTTGGCGCGTGCTTCTTCCTCGGTGCGGCCGACGATGACGGTCAGCAGCATGAAGAACAACACGGACGCGGGATCACGACCCTGTTCGGCGACGCGACGGCGTGTTTCGTCTACGGTATCGCGGATCACCTTCTTGCTCGGCGCGCTGATGAAGACGCACTCCGCATGGGTGGCCGCAAAATCCTTGCCTCGCCCCGAGGCACCGGCCTGGTAGAGCAGCGGGGTGCGTTGGGGCGACGGCTCGCTGTAGTGCACACCCTCCATCTGGAAATACTTGCCGTCGTGGTGGATGTCGTGGACCTTGTCCGGGTCGGCGAAGACCTGGGCTTCGCTGTCGCGCACCGCTGCATCGTCTTCCCAGCTTCCTTCCCAGAGCTTGTAAAGCAACTCCATGTATTCGTCGGCCACGTCATAGCGCTCGTCGTGCCCACGCGAATTGCCCAGTCCCACTGCCTTGGTGCCGGTGCTTCCGAAGCTGGTGACGATGTTCCATCCCACGCGGCCGTTGGTGAGGTGATCGAGCGTGGACATGCGCCGGGCGAACTGGTAAGGCGGCTCGTAGGTCGTGCTGCTCGTGACCGCAAGACCCAGATGCGTGGTGACTTGCGCCATGGCCGAGACCAGCAACAGCGGATCCAGCCGTGGAAACTGCAGCGCGCCGCGGATGGCCGGCGCATGGGAACCGCCGTAGACGCTGTAGGTGCTGATGCCGTCGGCCCAGAACAGCGCGTCGTACAGCCCTCGCTCTGCGATCCGGGCCAGTTCCGTCCAGTAGGACAGCGTGTTGTACTGCAGGGATTTGTCGCGCGGATGCTTCCAGAGACCCGGCGAGAGATGGCTCGGGGCAAAGGTGACAAAGGCGTTGATGCGAATTTCTTTTGGCACGGTACGTTGCCTTGCTAAAGTTGAGGGAGCGTCGGCCAGGGTCATGCCACCGGCAGTGCGGAGACCGCTGGCTGATGGCCATGACGTGCCTGCGCAGCCGGATGCGATGCCGGCAGACGGGCGAGTCCTTCGCCGTAGAGCTTTTCCCGGAGCGTGCCGGGCGCGTAGTCGCGCTTGTAGACGCCGCGGCGCTGCAACTCGGGCACCACTAGGTCGACAAAGTCCTGGAAGCTTTCGTGGGCGACGGCGTAGCCGAGGTTGAATCCGTCGATGCCTGTCTCGTCCACCCACGCCTGCATCTGATCCGCGATGGTGGCGGGGGAGCCCACCAGCAGACTGGCGCTGCCCCCGCCGATGGCCACGCGTTCGAGGATCTCGCGGAACGTCCAGACCCGGTCAGGGTCAGCACGCGTGTAGTTGTTGATGACCGACTGCATGTGGTTCGATTCGACGTACTCGATCGGGTCGTCAAGGCTGTATTTCGAGAGGTCGATCCCCGCCCAGCGCGAGAACAGGGCCGCCGCGCCTTCGGTGGATGCGTACTGCAGGTAGTCCCGAAATTTCGCTTGTGCGAGCGTGTCCGTGGCGGCGGGAATCGCCGTGAGCGAAAGGAAGACCTTAATGCTATCGGCGGGCCGTCCGGCCTGCACGGCACGCTGGCGCAGGTCGTCCACGGCATCCTTCACAACCTTCTTGCTGGGTGCGGAAATAGACACACATTCGGCATGCCGGGCGGCGAACGCCTTGCCGCGCGCCGAGGTGCCGGCCTGGAACAGCAGCGGTGTGCGCTGCGGCGATGGCTCGCAGATGTGAATGCCTTCGCTCCGAAAGAACTCGCCTTCGTGATTCACGGTGTGGATGCGCGCGGGATCGGCAAATATGCCCTGTTCCTTGTCACGCAACACGGCGTCATCCTCCCAGCTGCCTTCCCAATACTGGTAGACCAGCGACATGTATTCGTCGGCCACGTCGTAGCGGTCGTCATGGGCGCGGGCCGCCTGGCCGTTGAGCGCCTTGGTGCCGCTGTCGCCAAAACTGGTGACGATGTTCCAGCCCACGCGCCCATCCGTGACATGGTCCAGGGTGCTCATGCGGCGTGCGAAGAGGTACGGGGGCTCGTAGGAGACGCTGCTCGTGATGCCGAAGCCGACATGCTTTGTCACATGGGCCATGGCCGAGACGAGCAGGATGGGATCGAGCCGAGGAAACTGCACGGCATGGCGGATGGCGGTGTCCGGGCTGCCCTTGTACACATCGTAGAGGCTGATGCCGTCGGCCAGGAACACCGCGTCGAACTTTCCCTGCTCGCTAATGCGTGCGAGATCGGTCCAGTAGGAAAGCTGGTTGTACTGGAGCGAGCGGTCGCGAGGATGCCGCCACAACCCCATCGACAGATGGGACGGGGCAGCCAGCGCGAACGTGTTGAGTCGGATTTCCTTGGTCATGAGGCGGGAGTGAGGTCGATCGGGTCGGGCGCGCTAACGCCGGCCGGATGAGGAGTTGGCCAGGTAAGGCGGGGTGCTCGAGACCGTTCAAGGGTAATCAATACCGGCCGGCCGGCTAAGCACGAATTTGGCATATCGATACCGATTTCAGCATATGTTGGATATGCGAAATGAGTCGTTGCCGCACTTGTGGTGCCGGTCACACTATGTGTCTCGCTGACCGGCTCCCAATCGAGCGCTGCTTCGCTGGGGCGGCCTGGACCGTCATGTAATCACATAGTTGTCCGTCGTGTCACATGCAAACAGGTGGCGGCCTCGGCCCGCCCGCGCATCAGGACCGTTGCGCGGGCAATGCATTGAAGAGGAATGCTCCCACCATGTCCGCAGTACTCGAAATCGATGCCGTCTCTTCGCATGAACAGGATGTCGCGCCGCAACGTGCAACGCCAAATCAGGGCCGCCGAGACCTGACCACGCTGAGAAGGCTCGCGCAGGAACGTTTCGCACCGCGCGAAAGGGCTCTGCATGAGCGCGCGGCCCTTCCGCTCGAGAACCTGAAGGAACTGCACGAAGGTGGATGGTTGCGACTGACCTTGCCGGAGGCGCTGGGCGGCAGCAATAGCCACCTCGGTACGGACGATCCCGCTACCTATCTTCAGGCAATCCGCACGGTGGCACGCGTGTCGCCGGGCACCGCCCATTGCCTGCAGGTTCACAATCACGCGATCTGGACGGTGCTGGAGGCAGGCACACCGGAGCAGCACGACCTGTTCCTTCGGCCGTTGCAGAACCGGCTGTCCCTTTTCTCGTTCATGGGCAGCGAGGCCGGCTTGCAGCCCGGCGGGTCGGGGTTCCAGACCATCGCGACGGCGCAAGAAGGTGGCCTGCGCGTGGACGGCCGCAAGCAATATGCGACCAATGGCGTGGAACGCGGTTATGGCATCGTGTTCTCTTCGCTGGCGGGCATCGACGGCATGGCGGCGAACCACCAGATGGTGATCGTCGAACCGGGCATGCCGGGTGTATCGCAGGAGAACGGCTGGTACCAGCCCAGCGGCATGCGGGTGGCCGAAAGCCCGCGCATTTGCCTCGATCACGTGCGCATTCCCGCCACGCATGTACTCGGCAAACCAGGCGAGTATATTCGCGGCCGTTGGCAGGGGCGCTTTCATCTGGGGTTCGCCGCCAACTACCTCGGCACGGGCGAAGGCATCTTGAACTGGTCGCTCGCATGGCTGCGTCAGTTTCCAGAGCGAATTGCTGATCCCTTCGTCCAGGCGCATGTTGGGGAAGTCCAGGTGGCGCTGCAGGCCGCGGCGGCATCGCTGGATCACGCCATCGGCGTCTGGCGTAGTGGCGATGTCCTGAAGGCCGAACTGGCCTCGATGGCGGCAAAATCTTCGTGCGCCCAGGCGGCGACGCTGGCTGCGGAGAGGCTCGGCCGCCTGACTGGCTCCAGCGCGCTGTTCGATTCGCATCCGCTTGGACGGCTGATCCGCGACCTGCAGACGCACATCCTCCATGTGGGGCACGACCGCACACACCAGACCATCGGCGCGGCTGCACTGGGCCAGACGTTCGATTCCACGCGACAGCGATGAGCACGCGCAATCGGGCATGCGACGTGCTGGTCGTGGGCTATGGCGCGGCTGGCGCGGCCGCGGCGATCGAGGCGGCGGATGCCGGCGCGGACGTACTGCTGGTCGAGAAGACGGCATGGCCGGGCGGTTTGTCCGTGGTGTCGGCAGGCGGGGCACGCATGGCGTTTGACGCCGATGCGGCACTGGCCTATCTGCGTACCACCTGCGGAAACCGTACGCCTGACGATGTGCTGCAGGTACTTGCCGGTGGCATGCGCGACTTTCCAGCGTGGATGCAGTCATTGGCTGACGACGTCGGCGCGCGCCTGGTGATTCGCCCGGCGGCGGGCAACTACCCGTTCGAAGGATTTGATGCGCTGGGCTATGTTGAAGTGCAGGCGCTGCCCGCCGAACTCGAATTCGACTGCGCGATTCCCGAGAAGGTCCGCAATGTCTCACCGTCGGGGGCCCGGTTCTTCGGCTTGCTCCAGGCGCATGTGGAGCGCAGGCCGGTGTCCGTGCTGACGTCGACGCGCGTGGCGCGGCTCCTGCGCGACGGGAGTGACGATGGCGGCGTCGTGCGGGGCGCGGAACTGGAGGACGGGCAGGGCCGCATCATCGTGCGTGCTCGGCAAGGCGTGGTCCTTGCGTGCGGTGGCTTCGAGGCAAACGTGGAGATGCAGGACGCGTGGCTGGAGCCGGCCGTTGTGCTCAACGGGAGCTTCCTGGGCAATACCGGTGACGGTATCCGCATGGCCCAGGCGCTTGGTGCCGACCTCTGGCACATGTGGCATTTTCACGGTCCGTATGGATTCCGCCATCCCGATCCCACCTTCCCTTACGGCCTGTACCCGAAGAATTTCCCGATGTGGACGCCCGGGCATGCCGACGGCGGCCTGCCCGTGATGCCGTGGATCCTCGTGGACCAGCTCGGCCGACGCTTCGCGAACGAGTACGAGCCCTATCCCGGCGACACCGGCGTGAGGCACTTCTCCCACCTGGACGGCAACCACGGGCGCAATACGCGTTTGCCGGCGTGGATGGTGGTTGATGCCGACGGGTTCTCCATGTACAAGCTCGGCCGGCTCGTCGCACACGACGCCACGCTGGACTTCCAGTGGAGTGAGGACAACCGAAGGGAGCTGGACCTGGGCATTTTCCGTCAGGCCGACTCGCTGGCCGAGCTGGCGCAACAGGCCGGTGTACCCGAACAAGCGCTGGAGCACACGGTGCAACAGTGGAATACGGCTTGCGATGCCGGGCATGACGCGGACCATGGCCGGCGGTCGTCCACCATGCATCGCGTTGCGCGCGCGCCGTTTTACGCCGCCCAGGTGTGGCCGCTCGTGATCAACACCCAGGGCGGGCCCGTGCACGACGCCCATCAGCGCGTGCTGGATGTGGAAGACCGCGTCATTGAGGGACTGTATGCGGTCGGTGAGCTCGGCAGTGCGTTCGGCCACATCTACATGGCAGGCGGCAACCTGGCGGAATGCATTGTCGGCGGGCGCGTGGCAGCCCGGCACGCGGTGTCGCGCGGCCGTGCGGCACGCAACGATCCCGGCATGAACCCAATATCCAAACCAAGAGAGGAACCCGTTTCATGAAGGCAGTCTTCCAGATCACCGGCATCGTCGCTGCGGCGATGATGCTTGCCGCGGCGCAGGCCCACGCGTTGGGCGGCAAGCCCGCGGTCGACAAGCAGACGCTGGTGGTGGCTCTCGCCTCCGGGCCCGGCAGCCTTGATCCCCAGGTGGCGGCCAGCATCGATTCGGCCAAGTACGCCTGGAACGTGTTCGACACGCTCTATGGCTTCGATGTCAAAGGCAATCTCGAGCCGCGCCTGGCCACGGCATACAAGATCAGCGACGACGGCTTGGTCTTCACGTTCACCATCCGCAAGGGCGTGAAGTTCCACAACGGCGACAGCATGACGGCGCGCGACGTGAAGTACTCGCTTGACCGGATTCTGGACCCGTTGACGAAGAGCACGCGGCGCCCGTTCTTCGTCAACGTGGTGGAAAGCGTGCTGTCCCCGGACGACCGTACTGTGGTGATCCGCCTGCACAAGAAGGATGGCGCCTTCCTGAACAAGGTGGCCGGCTATCTCTATATCGTTCCCGAAGTGTATACGCGCGGCCTAGGCGCGCCCGAAGCGTTCGCGCGCCAGCCTGTCGGCACCGGTCCTTACCGGATCGTTTCCCACCAGATCGGGCAGTCCCTCGAATTGCAGCGCTTTGCGCAGTTCTGGGGCACCGCGCCGAAGGTCGACAAGATCGTTCTCCGCTTCGTTCCTGAAGCCAGCAGCCGTGTGAATGCACTTCTGGCCGGCGAGGTGGATCTGGCGGCCGAGATCGCGCCCACCGAGGTGGAGCGCCTGCAGGGTATTCCCGGGCTGCACGCGGTGTCGGTCCCGGGTGGCAGCCCCGTCTACGTCCGCATCTACGCGAACGATCCCAAGACGCCGCTCGGCAAGCCCCAGGTGCGCCTGGCATTGAACTACGCGATCGACAAGGAGGCGCTGATCAAGAGCGTGTACCGCGGCCGCGCGGCGCCGTTGCGTTCGCACATTCCCGACAGCTATCCGTCGGATCCGAACAAGGGCCTGCAGTCGTTCAAGTACGACCCTGTCCTGGCGCGCAAGCTTCTGTCGGAGGCAGGCTTTCCGCAGGGCTTCTCCACCAGCCTGATGTGCACCACGCCGACGTTCGAGCGCGCGTTCTGCGAGGCGATTGCCAGCTATTGGGCGCAGGTGGGCGTGAAGACGCAGATCCGCCTGATCGACTCCACGGCATCCAATCGGCTGAACAATACGCACCAGAGCGGTCCGTTGTTCCTGTCGCACTTCGGTAATGCTATTTACGACCCCATCCACGTGGTTGGGGGCTCCATGGCCAAGGACGGTACGTGGGCGGACTACGACAACCCGGCCGTGCAAGCGCTGATCGAGAAGGTGGACGGCGTCAACGATCCGAAACAGCGCACGGAGACCTTCAACCAGTTGCTCAAGCTGGCCCGCGATGACGGGGAGGCGGTGTTGATCGCCGAGCCGCAACTGAACTACGTGACCGATTCCGCCTTGCAGTGGCAGCCGCAGATTGCAGGCTGGAGTCTCAACTTCCGACAGGTAGCCTGGAAATGATGTTCGCCATGACCCGCAAGACTTTCGCTGGCGGCGCTTCGCCTGCCCTGGCCGTGGCGCTGACGCTGGGGTTCGCCTTTCCGGCGGTCGCCATCGATGGCAAACCGGCCGTCGACAAGCAGACCGTGGTGGCGGCCATCACGGCGCTGCCGGCCAACCTGGATCCGCTGATTCCACCCAGTATCGAATCGGCAAAGTACGCATGGAACGCATTCGATTCGCTGTACGGCTTCGATCGCCAGGGCAACCTCGAGCCACGACTGGCCACGGGATACGACATCGGCGGCGATGGACTGGTCTGGACGTTCAAGCTCCGCAAGGGTGTGAAGTTCCACAATGGCGACGATTTAACGGCGGAAGACGTGAAGTTTTCGATGGATCGTGTCCTGCAGCCGGAGACGAAGAGCACGCGCCGGCCATTCTTCGCGCCGGTGGTCGAATCCACCACAGTCAAGGACGCGCATACCGTGGTGTTCCGCCTGAAGAAGAAAGACGGGGCGTTCCTCAACAAGCTCGCGGGCTACCTGTACGTGGTGCCGCACAAGCTCGTGCAGTCGCTGCCCAATGCCGATGCGTTTGCCCAGGCACCGGTGGGCACGGGGCCGTGGAAGGTGGTGCGCAACCAGGTCGGGCGTGAGCTGGTGTTCGAGCGCTTCGACGGGTTCTGGGGCAAGAAGCCCGCGGTCTCACGATTGATCTACAAGGTGGTACCCGAGGCCAGCAGCCGCGCGAGCGCCTTGCTGGCCGGGGAAGTGGATCTCGCCACCGAGGTGGTGCCCACCGATCTCGAACGCCTTCAGTCCAACAAGGGGCTGGCGGCCGAGGTCGTGGACGGCGGTAGCCCGCTGCACATTCGCATCTACTCGAATGATCCGGCCACGCCGCTTTCCAAGAAGGAAGTGCGGCTGGCCATGAACTATGCGGTTGACAAGAAGGCCCTCATCGCCAGTGTCCTGCGCGGGCAGGCGGTGGAGCTGAATTCGCTGATTCCGTCCAGCTACCCGTACGGCAGCAATCCGACCCTGAAGCCATTCGAATTCGATGTCGCGAAGGCAAAGCAGCTGCTTGCCCAAGCGGGCTATGCCAAGGGCTTCGACACGAGCCTGACCTGCCCGAGCAACCAGCCGCGCGTGATTTGCGAAACGCTGGCCGCGTACTGGGGGCAGGTCGGCATCCGCACGCAGATCAAGGTTATCGATTCGGTGGCGTACAACCGCCTAAACAACACGCACCAGAGCGGGCCGCTGGTGGTGATGGGCTTCGGCAACGCGATCTACGACCCGATTCACGTGATCGGCGGCGCGGCGACGAAGGATGGCACGTGGTCGGACTACTCGAATCCCGACGTCGACCGGCTCGTCGCGCAGGTGGATGGGGAAGCGGAGAGGGCGAAGCGCGCTGCCATCTTCAGGCAGGTGCTGCAGATCACTCGCGATGACGGCCAGGCCGTGTTGCTGGCGGAGCCCAAGCTGATCTACGTCAAGGACCCGCAACTCGACTGGAAGCCGCAGGTGGCTGGCTGGAGCCTGAACTTCCGCGAAGCGGCGTGGAAGTGAGCGACCGGAATCGCCATGCTGAACTACATCCTCAAGCGGCTCGGGCAGTCCGCATTAACCGTGTTCCTGGTCATTGCGCTGATCTTTACCGTCGTGCGCGCCATTGGCGACCCGACGCACCTGATGCTTCCGCCGGAAGCCACCGAGGCGGACCGCGCCGTGCTGCGCGAGCAAATGGGGCTGGACCGGTCGCTGCCCGTGCAGTTTGCGTCGTTCGTCGTGGATCTCGCGCATGGCGATTTCGGAACCTCCTACCGCTTCGCAAGGCCGGCCTTGGGCGTGGTGGCGGAAGCCTTATTGCCTACGCTGATCTTGGCCGTGGCGGCGTTGGCCGTGGCGGTGCTCATCGGTTTGCCGCTAGGCATAGCGTCGGCGCTGTGGCCACACGGGGTAGTGGACCAGTTTGCAAAGATCTTCACGGGACTGGGCCAGGCGGCACCGCCTTTCTTCTTCAGCCTGATCTTCGTGATGGTGTTCTCGCTGCAATTCGGCTGGCTTCCGACTGGGGGATACGGCACACCGTCGCATCTCGTCTTGCCGATGTTCGCGCTCGGCTGGTATGCGGCGGCCGGTGTGGCGCGCCTGACGCTTTCTAGCATGACGACGGTGCTGCATTCCGAGTACGTGAAGTTCGCCCGCATCAAGGGCGTTCCCGAGCATGTGATCGTGCTGCGGCACGCACTCAGGAACGCCATTTTGCCGGTGATCACGTTTGTATCGCTGCAGTTCGGCGTATTGCTTGGTGGCGCCGTCTCGGTCGAGGTGGTGTTTGCCTGGCCAGGCGTGGGGCAGCTCATCCTCGATTCGATCAACAACCTCGACTACACGATCGTCCAGACTGCGGTGACCGTGGCCGCGATCGTGTTCGCGCTGGTCAACCTTGTGGTGGACCTGCTTTATGCCGTGATTGACCCGCGTATCCGCTATGCCTGAGATCGTAACTTCCAGTCCTCATATCGTGCCCCTTGCGATTCGCGAAGTGCCCGCGGAACCCGTCCTGTCCGAGGCGCCGCACAAGCGGTCGGGTCGCCGCGCAGCTCGCCTGCAGAAATGGGTGGCGCTCATCGTCGTCATCGTGGTGTGCGCCTGCGCTGTCTTCACCGAGTGGCTGGCGCCGTTTGATCCGGTTGCCATAGCGCTCTCCGATACGTTCTCGCCGCCGTCGGCCGCGCACTGGATGGGAACCGACCAGCTCGGCCGCGACATCCTTTCGCGTGCCATGTATGGGGCCCGAATCTCGCTGGCGATTGCCCTGGTCGTGGTCACGTTCGCCGGCGTGCTGGGAACCCTGCTGGGTGTGATTGCCGGCTATGTGGGCCGTGCGGTGGATGCCGTCATCATGCGCCTGACGGATCTGCAGCTTGCCTTTCCGGCCGTGATCCTCGCGCTGGTGCTGGCGGGTGTCATCGGCGTCAACATGACCAACCTCGTGGTAGTGCTCACGCTGGCCAACTGGGCGCGCTTCGCGCGTGTCATACGCGGCGAAGTGCTTTCCCTCAAGACGCGGGAATTCGTATTGCTGGCGCGGCTGAGCGGTGCCGGCCCATGGTGGGTGATGCGCAGGCATATCGTGCCAAACATCGCTGGTACGTTCGTGGTGCTGGTCACGCTTGATATCGGCAGTGTGATCATTCTCGAAGCGACGCTGAGCTTCCTCGGGCTCGGCGTGCAGCCACCGATGGCGTCGTGGGGCTCGATGATCGCGGAGGGGCGCGGACAGCTGAGCAACGCGTGGTGGGTATGCGTGATGCCCGGCGCGGTGCTGATCGCTACGGTTCTCGGCACGAATCTGCTTGGGGACGTATTGCGCGAGAAGCTCAACCCCGTCCTTCCTGAAACCTGGTGAGGCGGCGACATCATGGATATTCTCCTGGAAACGCGTGACCTGACCACGCAGATCGTGACGCGCGGCGGCACCATCACCGCCGTCGATCACGTGAACCTCAAGGTCCGCAAGGGCAAGGTGCTGGCGCTTGTGGGCGAATCCGGGTCCGGCAAGAGCATGACGTGTTCGTCGATGCTCGGCCTGCTGCCGCCGAATGGCAAGGTGGTAAAGGGACAGGTGCTGTTCAAGGGGCAGGACCTGGTGAACATGCCGCCTCGCGACCTGCGCAAGATACGCGGCAAGCAGATCGGCATGGTGCTGCAGGACGCGATGACCGCGCTCAACCCGCTGTTGACCATCGGCGAGCAGGTTGGCGAGGTGTTCCGCTGGCACCACGGCGTCACCGACCGGAAGGAACTGCGGCGCCTGAGCATCCAGGCGCTCGAGGCCGTGAAGATTCCGGCGGCGGAAGAGAGGCTGGACAGCTATCCCTTCCAGTTCAGCGGCGGGATGCGCCAGCGTGTGTGTATCGCGATCAATATCGCCTGTTCGCCCGACCTGATCATCTGCGACGAACCGACCACCGCGCTGGATGTCACGGTCCAGATGCAGATACTGGGGCTGCTCAAGGAGCTCCAGGCCACGCGCTACATGACGATCGTGTTCATCACGCACGACCTGCAGCTCGCGTCGCAGTTTTGCGATGACGTGGCCATCATGTACGCCGGGCGCATCGTCGAACAGGGGCCGATTACTGAGGTGTTTGCGCACCCGGTGCATCCCTATACCGAAGGGCTCGTGCGCGCCATTCCGTCGCTCGACGATTGCGACGCGCCACTCAAGACCATTCCCGGCACGCCGCCGATCGCGCGCGACTGGCCGCAAGGCTGCCGTTTCGCGCCACGCTGCGCCGAGGCCGACGCGCGGTGCCGGAGCACCTACCCGAACTGGTTCGAGTGGGACGCTGGCCGCCGCAGGGTCGCATGCTGGCATGCCGTCCAGAGAGTGCATGGCGACGGAGCTGACGTCGCCGGCTACGAATCGATGCCGCAGACGGGTGAATATCACCCTCACAAGCAGAAGGTCGCATGACAGCCGCCACCGCATTCATTTCCGCAGCCAGGCTGCACAAGACCTATCGGGTGCGCAAGGGGCTGTTCGGCAAGAGCAAGACCCTGCACGCCGTGGCGGGGCTCGACTTCGATGTGCCGCCCGGCAGCACGTTTGGCCTGGTTGGGGAGTCGGGCTCGGGGAAAAGCACGCTGGCGCGCCTGCTGCTTGCGGCCGAACCGGCAACGAGCGGCGAGTTGCACGTGGATGGCCGGCTGGTCTCCTCCGGCACGGTCGCCGAGCGAAAGGCTTTTCACAAGCTGGTCCAGCCCGTGTTGCAAGACCCCTACGCGTCGCTGAACCCGATGATGCGCATCGGGGAGATCGTCGCGGAGCCCATGCGAGTCCACGGCCTGCTCAAGGGGCCGGCGTTGCACGATCGCGTGGGGGCGTTGCTCGAGTCTGTCGGTCTGCTGCCGGAGATGGCGCAGCGCTACCCTAACGAACTCAGCGGCGGTCAGCGGCAGCGCGTGGCCATTGCGCGCGCACTGGGGCTGGAGCCTCGCGCGCTAGTACTCGACGAGCCCGTGTCGGCGCTCGATGTGTCCATCCAGGCGCAGATTTTGAACCTGCTCAAGGACATCCAGGCCCGGCGGGGGCTGACCTATGTCCTCATCTCGCACGACCTGGCTGTCGTAGCCTATATGAGCAACCGCATCGGCGTGCTGTACCTGGGCGAGTTCATGGAACTGGGCAGCCGCGACGACATCATCCGCAACCCAAAGCACCCCTACACGAGGGCGCTGCTGGCTTCGAGCGAGAGCCGGGTAGAGACGGGCGCATCCGTGGTGTCCGAGATTCCGTCACCGATCGCCTTGCCGACCGGTTGCCGCTACCAGTCCCGCTGCCCGCACGCCTCGGTCCGTTGCCGGCAGGAGAAGCCAGAGCCGCGATCGGTCGGTGGCATGCACAGCGTGGCCTGCCATTTCGACCTGTGACGGCCTTTCCCACCATCCCCTCTATTCCCTCCATCCCCCAACATTTCCAGATAAGGAGACAGACCATGACCAAGACCCAACTTGAATATCCTGAAACCACGGTTCAGGTGTCTCCGTTGTCGGCGCATATCGGTGCCGAGATCCATGGCGTGGACCTGACCCGCCCGTTGAGTACCGAAGAGATCGCCGCCATTCGCGGCGCGCTGCTACGCTGGAAGGTTGTGTTCTTCCGGGACCAGGCACTGACGCATGCTTCCCAGATCGCGTTCGCTCGCCAGTTCGGTGAACTGACGGTCGGCCATCCGGTATTCGGCCATGTCGATGGTTATCCGGAGCTCTACTCGGTCGCAAAGAATCGCAAGGCAAACCGCTTCCAGGGTCAAAGCAACCAGCGGCCGTGGACCGGTTGGCACACCGATGTTACCGCAGCGGTCAACCCGCCGGCGGCGTCGATCCTGCGCGGCGTCACCATCCCGCCATACGGCGGCGACACCCAATGGACCAATCTTGTGGCCGCGTATCGGGCCTTGTCCGCGCCGATGCGCCAGTTTGTGGACGGCCTGCGCGGCGTGCATCGTTTCACGGCCCCGGCCGGCGCCCGCGCGACGCAGGAGTTCAACCAGCTCGTGAATCGTGCTTCGCTGGTCAGCGAACATCCGCTGGTGCGCGTGCATCCGGAAACCGGTGAGCGTGCGTTGTACGTCAGCCCGTCATTCCTCAAATCGCTGAAGGGATTCTCGCCGCGCGAAAGCCAGCAGCTCCTCGAGCTGCTCTTCGAGCATGTGGTGCGCCCCGAGTTCACGGTGCGTTTCAGGTGGCAGCCCGACAGCGTCGCGTTCTGGGATAACCGCGCAACGGCTCACCTCGCCCCGACAGACGTATTCGATCTCGACTTCGATCGTCAACTGCACCGGGTCACGCTGGTGGGCGATGTTCCGGTTGGCCCCGATGGTCTGCAATCCACCGCGATTGGCGGCGATCCGATGCTTGCGGCCCACCAATTGGCCAGTTGACGGCAAGCGACCCGGTGCCGGCCGGCCCTCTACCCGGCATCGCTTCGATGGTGTCCTTGACGGTCTGCCACATGGCGTGGCTGAGGTGGCGCGTGATACGGGGCTTGGACTGGCCGCGCCGGCTGCGTGCCAGGGAGAGCGGATTGCCGGCGAGGTAGCCGGCGTCCGCCAGCTAGGTGAACAGCGTATTGAGGATCACCATCGCATGCCGCGCGCTGGCCGGGGAGAGCGGGCCGGCGAACGGCCGCCAGTCGGGCGCGCCGCGCACGAGCTTCTTGCGCGATGCCATCACCCAGCGCCAGGCCGGTTGCGGATCGGCCAGGAAGCGCGCGTAGGCCAGCAGGTCCTCGTGCGTGAGCGAGGACAGTGGCTTGCCCAGCTGCAGCACCGCCCACAGGATCAGCCGCTCGACCTCGCGCCGGTAGGTTTGGAGGGTCGCCGCGCTGTCGGCATAGCGCGCGAGCCAGGCGGTGACGGCGGCCAGGTCGTCGGCCGCGGCGATCCGCGTGGCCGTGGCGGAGGCGCGGTTGCTGCCGGCCGCGCCGGACAGCGCCGGCGTGAGGCGCAGGCGCTCGAGCGGGGTGGGGAGCGGGGCGGCCGGGCTGTCGGGCGGCTGAATGGGGAGCAGTTCCATGAGCGGGTGGCGGCGGAGG
Organism: Cupriavidus sp. 8B; assembly: GCF_054589115.1. Classification (NCBI taxonomy): domain Bacteria; kingdom Pseudomonadati; phylum Pseudomonadota; class Betaproteobacteria; order Burkholderiales; family Burkholderiaceae; genus Cupriavidus; species Cupriavidus sp. 8B. Next base: position 43,535 of record NZ_BAAILO010000530.1, read on the forward strand.
CCGTCAGTGAAACTAATTTTGTTCCCGTCATGGACACGGAAAATATGGGCAACCAGAGGGTCGAGTAACAAAATTAGTTTAAAAAGTTGAAAGACAAATTGTTCCTTCAGCCGACAGTTAAACTAATATTGCCTCTTTTGAATTCCAAGTGGGTGGTATCGTGGCGGGTTTCAGGTAAAGAGCAACACGATCGATGCATAGCAAACTGTTTGAAGCAGCCCTTGGCGTAAGCGATCCGTGGTTCGTCCGGGAAGTCGACTTCAACGCGCAAACCAAGACGTTGACGATCCAGATTGACTTTGTCGCCGGCAGCCGCTTTTCCCACCCGGAGGTCGCCGGTGGGCACCGGGTTCACGACACGGTGACCAAACGCTATCGGCACCTGAACTTCTTCGAGCACGACTGCTATCTGGAAGTCCGCACGCCCCACGTGAAGCTTCCCGACGGCCGCGTGGCGTTGGTCGAGCCGGACTGGGCTGGCAAGCTCTCTGGCTTCACGTTGCTGTTTGAAGCCATGGTGGTGGCGCTTGCGCAGCAGATGCCGTTTTCTGCTGTAGCCAGAACGGTGGGTGAGTCGTGGCATCGCGTGTACGCTATCTGCGAGCGCTATGTCGACCTCGCGGTGGCCGAACTCGATCTGGCCGGCATGACTGCTGCCGCCGTTGATGAAACGTCCTACAGGCGCGGTCACAACTACCTGACGCTTGTCGCTGATGCCGACGCGCGTAAGGTCGTGTTTGTGACCGAAGGCAAGGATGCTGGCACGGTTGGCAAGTTCGCTGAACATCTGCGCGAGCACAATGCTGTGCCCGAGCAGATCGGGGTGGTCAGTATCGACATGTCGCCAGCGTTCATCAAGGGCGTCAGCGAGCATTTGCCCAACGCGCGCATCACCTTCGACAAGTTCCATGTCGTGGCTCACGCTTCGGCAGCCGTGGACAAGACCCGGCGTATCGAACAGAAGACCGATCCAAGCCTCAAAGGCCTGCGCTGGACACTGCTCAAGGATCGCGACGCGTTGATCGCCAACGTCACGACCAAACGCACCGCCCGTGCCTGGCTGTATCGCGAGCAGTTGCGCGACATCCTTGAGCGCAAGCAGATCAACGTTGTTTCCGCAATGCTCGCGCAGTGGTGCACCAACGTCATGCGATCCAAGGTCGAGCCAATGAAGGAGGTCGCGCGCATGATCCGCAAGCATTTCGACGGCATCGTTGCATGGACTCAGACGCGCCAGACCAATGGCTTCCTGGAGGCGCTCAACGGCCTGTTCCAAGCCGCCAAGCGCAAGGCCCGCGGTTATGTGAGTTTCAAAACCATGCGCACCGTGGTCCTCCTGATCGCCGGAAAGCTCGACTTCTCCTCGATCAACCCGCATGCCGCATAACCCACTCATTGCTCAAAAGAGACCCTTTTCGGGCAGAGCAATCCAAGCGGAAGAAGCGAAGGAGCTCGGCATCGTCATGGAGGTTGTCGAAGAGGCCGCGCTTAGGGACCGCGCATTGGAACTTGCACGGAGTTTTGCAGCCAATCCTCCCCAGGCATTGCGCCTTACTAAGCGATTAATGAAGGCAGCAAAACGGATGGAAATCGTGGATTTCCTTGATTACTGCGCAATCTTTCAAGGTATGTGCCACAACACTGAAGACCATCTTGAAGCTGTCGCTTCCATGATCGAGAAACGAACTCCGCAATTCTGCGGCAGATGATGATTTGAATTCGACTGATAGAGGGCAAGCGCGTGGAGTGGGGAGAAAGTGGTGGTTCTTCTCTCTCGCTGAGGCGCGTCCCCCGCAGATGGTCAACACAACGGCTTCCTTCAGGATCTCGATAGTTGCAGCTCGCTGATCTCCTTCATCGCTGCAGCCAATTGGCGAGGCTGGGACCACAGCTTCGCCAGCGCTCACAGCGGCCAGGCTTTCCTCCTGGTACTGCTTGCGTCATGCGAACACCTGATTGGGATTGAGCCCGCGCCGTGTTCCGATGCCTCACGCCGGCGAAGAATCGTATGTTTCATGGTTAACTCTTATGGATCGGCTGTTGCCTTTGCGTTAATTTACGTCCCGAGGTGGCAAGTCGCCGTCTGTGCAAAAGGGCCAGAAGGAGAGTGTTGTCCGAGCCTAGAAGAAAGAACTTGAGGAGATCATGTTATGAAAGTAAAGCTGCTGGCATTTTCGGCCGCTACGCTAGTTGTTTCCAACGCGTACGCGCAATCTAGCGTCACGTTGTATGGTGTTGCCGATGCAGGCATCGAGTACCTTAATCATGCTGTGGCCTCGACCGGGACTGTCGCTCGGGGTGCAGAGGGTAACAATCTATGGGCTGTCCAGTCCGGCAATCTGTCAGGTTCACGCTGGGGTTTGCGAGGCGTTGAAGACCTGGGTGGTGGCTTGAAGAGTATCTTCTTGCTGGAGAGTGGATTTGCCATCGACGCTGGTACGTCGAGCCAAGGAAGCCGCCTGTTCGGCCGGGGCGCGTACGTCGGCCTGCAGAGCGAGGCGGGGCAGTTGACGTTGGGTCGCCACACTACGCCGTTCTTTGATTTTGGCGGAAAGTACGATCCTCTTTGGATTATTAGTCGCTATTCCAGCGCCTCCCAGGACCCCTTCATGGGTTCAGCGCGCGCTGACAACTCGATCAAATATAAGGGAAATTTCGGCGGATTGAGCCTGACTGGTTTGTACAGCTTTAACACAAACAATCAGGAAGTTCCCGGTAACTTCACCAACGGTCGCGAGTACTCTGTCTCAGCGAGCTATGAAGTCGGTCAACTCTCTGTCGGGGTGATTTATGACCAGACAAATAGATCGTCTGCGACCGCGCTGACGACGAATAACCTTGTTCGCCGGTCCGCCCTGGCTGCCACTTACGACTTCGGGCAGGTTACGCTCTCTGCCGGTTACCGTTACGCACATGCCTTCAACGGCGCCGTCCTGCCTGGCGTAACGCTGAAAGACACGGTTTCCAACTTTGCTTGGGCCGGCATTGGCTACCAGGCGACACCAGCCTTGTTGCTGACAAGCGCTGCGTACTATCAGAATCTGCGTAGCGCAAACGCAGGAAATCCTTGGCAGTTCGTTACACAAGCTTCCTACGCTCTATCCAAGCGTACTGATCTGTATGCTACCGTTTCGTATGTCCTGAACAAGGGCAAATCGAATCTTGGCGTCAACGGATTCAATGATCAGCTGGGAACGAGTAACGAGGCCGTACAGCCGGGCGCAAATCAGTTTGGCGCTGTAATGGGCGTTCGCCACAAGTTCTGAACATCGCGAAAGCCTTTCGAGAACCGGAAGCGTTATCCCGACGAGGCCCCACGCGGGGGTGTGGGGCCTTGGTGCATATACCACACGGAAGTAATTAGCTTAGGTTCGCTGTGCAGCCACATAGGCTCCAGTACGGTGTAGTTGACCTTCGCTATGATCGAGTGCTTTGATCGCTCCCTTTCCGTTCTTCGCAAGGAGCTGTCGTAGTACAAAGCCATTCTGTCACTCCGGAATCTGGCCGGAACCCGCGCCGCATATAAAAGTCCGACCGGTGAGTTGACAATATTGCTTGCACTCTCAGCGAAGCAAAATCGTCAATTCGCATTAGTCCGGATTAATTTTGTCAATTGACGTCCTAGACTTCGAATCCCGCTCGTAAGGCATTGATCTTATGGAAGAATCTCTGCACATAGCGGAGTCGGTTGCGCTCGTCCGCCCGCGCGGTGCGCACCGCGGCGTTAATGGGATGGACGCCCCTACCCGTCACGGCTTCGGTATGCCAAAGTGGGAGCGCATAGCAACCCCATGAACCGAGCAGGAGTGTCCATCATGAAGACTGCGACGATTGGCATCGACTTGGCAAAACATGTTTTCCAGGTTCACGGCGTGGATGAGCACGGCAAGGCCTCATTGAAGAAGCAGCTCAAGCGTGCCCAAGTGGCGGAATTCTTTGCAACCCTCCCGCCGTGCGTCGTCGGGATCGAAGCCTGTGGTAGCGCTCACCACTGGGCTCGCAAGCTGCAGAGCTTTGGCCACACGGTGCGATTGATGGCGCCGCAGTTCGTCAAGCCATACGTCAAGACCAATAAGAACGACGTAGCCGATGCCGAGGCGATCTGCGAAGCGGTAACGCGACCGAATATGAGGTTCGTGCCGGTCAAGAATGTCGAGCAGCAAGCGGTGCTGGCGCTGCACCGTGCACGTCAGGGCTTCGTGAAGGCGCGTACAGCCCAGGCCAACCAGATCCGTGGGTTGCTGGCCGAGTTTGGGTTCGTGGTTCCCCAGGGTATTGGGCAGATCGCTAGGCAGGTGCCGGATTTGATCGAAGATGCAACCAATGATCTGCCTGGCACGTTTCGTATGCTCATACAGCGGTTGTTGGCGCATCTGAAGGAATTGGATCGTCAGGCCGCTGAAATTAGTGCCCAGATTGAGGCTTGGCACCGGAATGACGAGTTGAGCCGCAAGCTGGCAGCAGTCCCCGGAATCGGCCCGATTACCGCCAGCGCACTGGTCGCAACCGTAGGCAATGCGCGGAACTTCGCCAGTGGTCGTCAATTGGCGGCCTGGCCGGGTCTGGTTCCTCGGCAGCATTCCAGCGGCGGAAAGAGCATATTGCTTGGCATCAGCAAGTCAGTATGACTCCCCTCGCAGCGAGGCTGGCCGCCGCGGGGACGTAAGCGCGGGTTAGCATTGCTGCCAGAGCCGCATTGAGTGTGGCAGAACCGCCACTCAACGGTTCGTTTCCGACGCGGAGGCCAGCATGGAAAACGATAGCACGTTGTATGTGGGACTGGACGTTCACAAGGATTCGATCACGGTTGCGTATGCGATCGGTATGGTAAGCGTCCCGCCGTCCCACCTTGCCGTCGACGACGTTTGTGAGAGAGCGGACGCGCTCAGGACGCGGAATGCCAGTTGTGGGGGAGCAGCTCGTCGATGCGGCTGTTCAGATGGGTGGGCAGGCGGGTCAGCACATCGTTGAGGTAGGCCCACGGATCGTGCCCGTTGAGTTTGGCTGATTGCACCAGGCTCATCACGATCGCGGCGCGCTGACCGGCCAGTTCGCTGCCTGCGAACAACCACGAGCGCCTTCCCAGGGCCCAGGGACGGATCAGGTTCTCCAGACTGTTGTTATCCACGCTTACCTCTCCATCGAGGAGGTGGTGCGTCAGCGTCGGCCAGTTCTTGAGGCTGTAGTCGAGTGCCTTGGCTGTGATGCCGCCATCGGGCACACGTGACCGCTCCAGTTGCAGCCAGGCATGCAGTTGCTCCCACAGTGGCTTGGCGTCGCTGTGCCTTCTGGCCAGACGTTGCTCGCTGCTCAGGGTGGCGAACTCCCGCTCAAGACGGTAGATCTGCGCAATGCGACGCAGTGCCTCTGGCGCGACCGTGCTGCCGCCCTGGTTTCGTAGCAGTTCGTCGTACCGACGTCGGGCATGGGCGAGACATCCTGCGGCTATGCGGCCGGGGTAGGCTTGCAACACGCTGTCATAGGCAGCGTATTCGTCGCGCACCAGGGTACCTTGCCAACATCGCTCGTTGCCGTCTTCGCGGGTACCTCCCAGGAAGGCAATTGGGTACTGCGCACCTCGACCAACACAGAAGTCGTAGATCACGCCAGGTTGTGGATCGAAGGTGCCGCGCGAATAGGCCCAGATGTAGGCCCGCTTGGTTTTACCGGCTCCCGGATCGAGCATCGCCACCGGTGTCTCGTCGGCATGCAGCACCCTTGATGCAAGTATGAAGCGCTTGTGCGCTTCGTAGAGCGGTTCCAGTGCGGCACCGGCACGCCCGGACCATGCGGCCAATGTTGAGCGCGGCGTGTGCACGCCCGAGCGGGCATTGATCGTCTCCTGCCGGTAGTACGGCAGGTGGTCGACGAAGCGGCTGATCAGCGTGTGCGCCACCAGCCCGGCTGCAGGCAGCCCACCGTCGATGATCTGCGGTTCAACGGGTTCCTGCACCAGGCGTTGGCAGCAGCGGCAGGCCCACTTGCCATAGATGTGGCGGTGCACGAAGAACTCCGCCGGTACGATATCCAACTTCTCGCTGACGTCCTCACCCACGCGTACCATGGCTCTTCCACAGCCCGGTGTCGGGCAGTTGGTGTCCTCGGGTTCGTGGTGATGCTCGACTCGGCGCAGGTGGGCCGGCAGGGGCTGGCGACGGGGTGTGCGCTTGGAATTGGTGTTGGCTTCAGCAGAGGGCTCGCCCTTGGCCTGCTGCAACTGCGCTTGCAGACTGGCTTCGTCTTCGGCCAGGGTCTCCTCGAACAGCCGGCGCTGCTCGGCGCTCATCGCCTCGGTCTTGGCCCCGAACTTCCAGGCCCTGAGTCGCGCCAGCTCGAAGGTGATCTTCTCGATCTTGACGTCCTTGAGCTTGATCTCGCGTTCCTGCTGCTGGATGTGTGCGAGCATCTGCTGCGCCAGTGCCAGGACGTCCTCGGGCGCGAGGTCCTGAAGGCCTTGGTCTTGTAGTTGGCGCAGGTTCAGCATGGAACGATCGTGCCAGCCACCGGGTACTACCACCATCCGGATTTATGCTGTCAACGCACCGTGAACATCGTCATATGCGCGTAATGGCGCGCAGGTCCTCCAGGCGCTGCCAGGGCAGGCCGAGCACCAGGGCGTCGAATTGCGCCTGCGTCAGTTGTGCGCCGGTGGCGCCGGCCTGTATGGCAGGCCAGGCAAAGCGTCCCTGGTTGAGGCCGCGCGCCGCGCACCACACGCCAAAGCCGTCATGTATCAATAGCTTGATGCGGGTGTGGCGGGCGTTCGCAAACAGGTAGGCGTGATGAGACTGGGCTGCGCCGAAGACCTGCACCACGCGCGCCAGCAGCCGCTCGGTGCCGGCACGCATGTCGATGGGCTCGACGGCCAACCACACCGCGTCAATGCGGATCATCGCAGCCAGTCCAGGAGCAGTTGGGCACATTGCTGTGCCGCTGACAGAGGCCAGTGCACAACCAGCGTGCCGCCCGGGCGCTGGATCTCGATGCGGATGGCGTCGGGTGCTACTGAAGGTGGCGTCTCGCATGGCACCGCCTCGGCCGGCTGCATGGTCGCTGTCACAGGCTGAACATGCAGTGGGATAAACGCTCGGCCCTCGCGCTGCGCTGCCGGCATCTGGCGTTCATGTTCCTCTCTGACCCATCTGTGCACCATGTTCGGGTGCAGCCCGTGGCTGAGCGCCACGCCGGCCACCGATGCCCCAGACTGGCGAGCTTGCTCTAGTACCATCGCCTTGAACTCGGCGCTGTACTCTCTGCGGCGTGGCCGCTCGATAGTTGTCGACACTCGATCCATCGTCCCCACGATCCTCCATCGTGGGGACGATGCAGGATCCCGTGGATCGATTCAAGGCGGAAGAACTGGACGCTTACGATACTTCACATCGCTACGTATTCGCTCCAGCTGGCTGGAAAGCCGCAATCTCTTGCCGTTTGATGGTTTCAATGCTTGAGCGGCTAGGCGAAGAGCTAACGCGCGAAGAGGAGCGCCGCCAGGGCATGCGGATGCCGCGCTGCGAGACTGAAGTGCGAGATCCGCCAGGCTTCCCGAACTAAACTCAAGGATATTGCAGGTAGTCCGCAATCCGGTCGCTTTCGAAACTGTCAGCCGCAAACGCAGAGGGATGAGTTGCCATGATCGCCGCGGCAAACGCGGCCAAAATGAGAATTAACTTGAACATGGGTAGATGCTGAAAAACATCGAGCGTGCATGCCGAATCAGTTGTCGCTCTTCGGCGCTCTGCTCTGCGTCCGCGGTTTTGGGCCACCGCATACGGGTGCAAAGAGGTATTCTATCCACGCGCCGTATCGTTTTGCGCGCATAGTTCGGCTTCAATCTGCTGAAAATCTGCGCGAACGCATTCCATACCGCCTATTTTCACGCGCGTCACGCGATGGCTTAGAGCCGCCGGTCAACGCGTGTGATGGCAGGGGGCGTAACTGCTTGATTGCCGAGACGCCCGCATGGGGGCCTGGCGGCGCCGATGCACGGCGATACACAACCAGGACGTTTTCAGGTCAAGGCTTTACGAAATACTTGCCGGAACCCGCCTATCTTAGCCGGACAACGCTCAACGGAATGCAAGTCGCAAGCCTTGGACGACATTTCGGTCTGCGTTTGGACCGCAGATTTGCGCCACTGAGCGGTTGGCTAGCGGGACCCCTGCGCCGGCCTGCGATCTTCACGAGCAAAGTCGTCGTAGAAACTCACGAGCGCAAATAGTTCGGGTTGGCTGCCTGCCGGCCGGAAGTTTACCCGCCGCGCGCCGCAGGGTGCCAGAAGACGACACGCCGATGGATCCCACGTACGGCTTCCACGCCGATCAGGCCAGTGATCGCCAGCAGCAGCACGCCTGCGAACATTGTGGCAAGACTCATGCTGACCGACGACGACGCGATCAGGAAGCCGAGTCCCCGCTGCGCCGACAGGAATTCGCCGACTACGGCGCCGATCAGCGCCAGCGATACGCCGATCTGCAAGCCCGAGAAGATGTCGCCCAGCGCCGCCGGCAACTTGACGTGCCACAGCAGGAAGCCGCGCGACGCGCTGAAGGCACGGCACGCCTCAAGCAGTTCGGGGTCGGCGCGCCGGATCCCGTTGATAGTGTTGACGAACAGCGGAAAGAAGCAGACCAGGGCCACAAGCACGATCTTCGACGCCGCGCCAAAGCCGAACCAGACCAGCAGGATGGGCCCCAGCGCCACCTTCGGCGTGGCCTGCAGGCCCACCAGCAGCGGGTAGACAAAGCGTTCGAAGGTCTCGGATTCCGCCAGCAGCGCGCCGAGGGCCACGGCCAGCACGCTGCCCACCGCAAAGCCGGCCACCGTGTTGAGCAGCGTGGCGCCGATATGCGGCCACAGCGTGCCGGTGAGAAAGCCATCCGCGAGCGAACGGAACACCGCCTCTGGCGGCGGCAGCAGGTAGTCGGGAATCTGCAGCCATCGTACGGCCTGATCCCAGGCGAGCAGCAGCAGGCCGACGCTGATGGCCGGATAGAGCGGCGCGGGCAGGCGCCGGGCCATGGTGTCAGTGGGCATTGAAGTGTCTCCGCAAGTGCTGGGTCAGCGCAGTGAATTCGGGATGATCGAACGTGTCGACGCTGCGCGGGCGGGCCAGCGGGTTTGGCAGCGACTCCACAATGCGGCCCGGGCGCGGTGACATGACCAAAATCCGATCGGCCAAAAACACGGCCTCGGGAATGCTGTGCGTGATGAACAGCACGGACTTGCGCTGCACGCTCCAGATGTCCTGCAAGGCGAATGTCAGGGTCTCGCGCGACAGCGCGTCCAGCGCCGCAAAGGGTTCGTCCATCAGCAGCAGTGCGGGGTCTGGCAGCAGCATGCGCGCGATACCGACGCGCTGCTGCATGCCGCCAGACAGCTCGAACGGATAGTTGCCGGCAAACGCGATCAATCCGACCAGTTCGAGCAACCGGTCCGCCCGGGCCTTTGCGCGGGCAAGGTCCAGGCCCTGTGTGCGCGCCGGCAGCAGTACGTTCTCGCGCACGGTTTTCCAGGGCAGCAGGCTCGGCTTCTGAAACACCACGCCGGTGCTGCGGCTGGGCCCTTTGATCGGATTGCCATTCAGTGCGATGTCTCCGCGCGTCGGGGCGAGCAGGCCGGCGGCTAGGCGCAGCAGCGTGGATTTTCCGCAGCCCGAAGGGCCGAGCAGGGCGACAAACTCGCCTTTGCCGATTTCCACATCGACGTCGGCCAGGGCCTCGGTCCGGCCGGAACGCGTGGGATAGGTCAGGCCGACGCCGCGTATCGACAGTGCGGCGCTCATGACGCGGTAGCCCCTGCGTCATGGCGGCTTGCCGACCGCTGCACGGCATCGGCCAGGAAATCGACCACACGGGCCCACGAGGCGGCGCTGGCCCTGGCGTTAGCCTGCGCAGTGCCGCCGCCATCGAGCAGCAGGCCGGCCACCGGGTGTGGCTTGGCGATCAGCGTTGCAGGCAACTGCGGCAGGCCGATTGCATGCCCGGCGCCTTCGCCGCGCAAGTGCTCGACGGGCGCCCCGTTCTTGCGCCGGCGCAGCACGTCGGCCATCTGGTCGCTGTAGAGCGTGGACGGCCAGAAGCCGTCATCGGTGCCCGAGATCAGCAGCAGCGGCCCCTCGATGCTTTCCACGGGGATGCGGGCGCGTGCCACGGCCTGGGCGTTGCGCAGTGGCGTATGGAAAGCGGCCGCCTGACGTACCGGCTGTCCGGCGCCGGGCGGATGATCGAAAGCGTGCCAGTCGGCGTCAAGGTTGTCGCGCCAGACATTGGGCAGCGGCTCGCCCCGCCATGTCCAGGCAGTGGCATCGCGCGGCTTTTCCGGATGGCCCGCGCGCAGCGTGCCATGCACCACGGCGCTGGGCACGTATGCCACGACGGCCGAAACCAGCGCAGGAAAGCGCGACGCCAGCAACAGCACCAGTTCACCGCCGCGCGACACGCCCGATGCCGCGACGAACCCGTGCTGTGGTGCCAGGCGATCATGCATCCAGCGCAGCGCGGTTTCGAAGTATTCGAGCGGTGTGTCGTTGATATGGTCGGGCCGGCCTGGCGCCTTGAAGTAGCCAAGGGCCAGTGCCGAGTAGCCGTGCGCCGCATATAGTGCAGCGCGTTGTTCGTGCATGCCGCCGCCCGAACCCGCCAGCACCAGTACCGCCGGGTGCGGACCGGCACCAGCGGGGGTGTACTGGGTGCCGCTGAGCCCCGACTCGCGGACCGGGCGATGCGTGACGCCGGGCGCCAGGAAACGCAATGTGTATTGCGCCCGTGCCTGTGCGCCACATTGGCCCGTGGCGGTCAGCGCGATGTCCAGCGGTGCGATGCCGTCGCTCCATGTCGGGCGCGTCGGGGCGCGCAGGCGCCGCATGGCCCAGACCGGCGCGGTGGCGTCGGCAACGATCCAGTCGCCGCTGGCGGGAACCGTGGCGCCGACCGGAACCGTGCCGTCGGCATCCGCTGTCAGCACCGCGTGGCTTTCCCATTGGCTGCCGTCCGGATGATGCAAGGTGGCGGTCAGGGTCACGCGTTCGCCACTGTTGAATCCGCGCAGCGTGATCTCGCGCGGCACATCGACCAGCGCGTCGGACGGCGCGATATCGATTCGTGCGTGCTGGGGCCGGGTCATTGGGCTGCCTTTGCGCGACGCACCAGCGCGGCGCGATCGAAGTCGCTGAACGCCGAGACAAATTCGTTCGAGAAGATCTTTTGCAGCGGTACATCCGCGCTGGGATACTCCCCGGCCTTGGCCATGGCTTCGATGGCGCGCTGGATGGCGGGCAGATCATATTGCCCCGGCACGCGTGGCGCGCCGGAAGGCGTGTACAGCACGCGCTTCAGGCGGCGCGTCAGCAGCTCGGAGGCTTCGGCAAGTTGTTTGGCTTCGTCGCCCGCCGGCCTGGATTCGGGGTGCTGCTGCCAGAACGCCTTGACGCAGAACGCTGGATTCGCCTCGCAAACGATCTGGGCCTGGGTGTAGGCGCGGCCAAAGCGGCGCACCAGGTCGGGCTGGTCGCGCAGGGTGTCGACGTGGGCGATAAAGCCGTTGCCGGCCGTCTCCTGGAACACCGCCGGATAGGCGATGCGCCGGATCCGGGTGCCGGAGAATTCAAGCAGGTCGTCCCAACTGCTGTTGAAGTTCAGCGCATCGACGCGATGGGTACGCAGCGCCTGAAACCCGGCGCCGAGCGCCCCGACGGCTACGTACTCGACGTTCTTGCCCGGCTCCAGCCCTGCGATACGCAGCGCCGCGCGGCCGCCCGGAATCGTGCCCCATGTCAGAGCGCCCACGCCAATCTGCTTGCCCTTGAGGTCGCCCAGGGTGCGGATCGGGGAGTCGGCCAGCACGACGAATTCCATCGTGTTGCCCGGCACCCCGTTATAAAAAAAGCGCAGTGGCAGCGGATCCTTGCCCGAAAAGTAGCTCGCGATAACCGGTTCCGAAGTCGGGTAGCCGAACGTCACGCGCTTAGCCGCCACCTGGGGCAGCAGGGCACCGGCGCCCTGGAAGACGATGGTCTTGACGCTGAGGTTGGCTTCCTTGAACAGGCCCAGGGCCTCGGCGGCGGCGTAAGGCGCCCCATCGTGGACGGCGGGCGGAATGGCCAGGGCCACCGTGACTTCATCTAGCGCCTGGGCCGAGGCGGCGAACAGCGTGGTGGTGCCGAGCGCGGCGAGAATGGCGCCGGCGCTCGCCGGCTTGCGGAACAACATCATTGACTCCTGCGGATTGCAATCGGGTGGGTCTTTAGGGAACCAGCAGGCGCACGGCTTCGTCGGCCAGCGCGCGGCGATCGATCTTCTGCGTGGCGGCTAGTGGCAGCGCATCGACATACCAGATCCGGCGCGGATGTTGATAGGCGGCCAACTGCGTCAGCGACCATTCGCGCAGCGCGTGCTCAGTGGGCGGCGCGATGCCCGGACGCAGCACTACGAAGGCCACTGGCTTGGTCCCCTTGATCTCGTCAGGCACTGGCACGACGCTGGCCTGCTGCACGGCTTCGTGCCGCTCCAGCGCTTTCTCGATCTCGCCCGGGTAGAGGTTCTCGCCGCCGCTCACGAACATGTCGTCGCGCCGGCCGACGAAGGCGTAGAAGCCCTCGGCGTCGCGGCGGAACACGTCGCCGGTGATGTAGTAGCCGTCAGCGGTGAATGGCCGCAACTCCGCGCGCCCGTGGTAGCCAAGCATCAGCCCGGGGCTGCGCAGCTCGAGCACGCCTTCGTCGGATGCTTGACCCTGCTCGTCGATCAGCCGCACCGCCACGGCGGGATGCGGATAGCCGACCGATTGCGCTGGCGTAGGCAGTCCATTCGGATGCGGGCCGAAAACGACAGGGCCGCCCTCGGTGGTGCCATAGGCGTTGATGACGCGCGCATTGGGCAACAGCTGATGGATCTGCGCCCTCAGCGCGGGGCTGACCGGGGCGGACCCCATCCGCACCGCCCGCACGCTGCTCAGGTCGGTGCGCGCCAGCAATGCATGCTCGCGAAGCATCATCGCAATCATCGGCGGTACGGCCGTCAACCACGTGCACCGGTAGCGTCCGATGGCGTCGATGTAGGCCGCGGCCTGGAACTGGGGCAGCAGCACCGATGGCGCGTGGCAGGCCAATGCCAGCAGGATCAGCGCCAGCGCGTTCATGTGGTACAGCGGCGCGGCAATCAGCACGAGCTCGTTGGCAAGCGGCGTGCTGGCCTGGCGTGCCTGCACCACCCAGAGGTGGCTGGCGTGGCTCAGGCGTACCCCCTTGGGGCGCCCCGTGGAGCCGGAGGTATAGAGCAGCAGGGCCAGGTCGTCATCGGCGGGCGCGTACGGCGTGAAGGGAGTGGTATCGTCATCCGGCGCACCCAGGGCGTCGTGATCGGGCGACCCGAACACGATGGCCGGCACGCCCGCGGGCACCTGCGCATGGTGCGCCTTGTCGCACAGCACAAGCCTTGCGCCGCTGTCGGCGACGATATAGTCGACCAGTGCCTGTGGCAGCTTGAAGTTCACCGGCACTGCGACCAGCCCGGCGCGCATGATGCCTAGCAGCGACACCACGTAGTCGACCGAATTCACGCCAAGCAGCGCGATGCGGTCGCCCTGCGCCAGGCCACGCCGGAGCAGGCCCCGCGCAACGGCGTCGGCGGCGACGTCGATGTCGCCAAACGTACGCCGGGAGGCCTCACCGTTGGCACCGATGCCGACGATGGCCTGCGCGGCGGGATCGGCGTCGCGAGCAATCACGCTGCCGAGGTTGCGGCCTAGATTGCGGCCAAAAGCCGCGTGCGCTTCAGTTGCCATGATGCTTCAGGCCTGCGCAGGGGTGGCGTAGACGCCGCGGCCGCTGGCTACCAGGCGGTCTTCGGCATCGTAGACGTTGGCCTCGGCCACGCTCACCAGGCGGCCGGTCTTGATGACGGTGCCCACGACCTTCAGATCGCCGCGCGCCGGGCGATGGTAGTCAACGCGCAGGTCCACCGTCGGCACACCCTTGCCGGTGTGCGATACCAGCGCCCAGTCGGCGCCAAGGTCGACAAGCGCGGCCAGGATGCCGCCATGAATGTAGCCGCCGTCCGGGTTGACGATCCATTCGTCGCGGAACTTCGCGGTCAGCGTGATCTCGCCTTCGGCGACCGATGCGACCTGCAGGCCGAGCCATTGGTGATAGGGGCCGCGCAGCAGTCGTGCCTGCACGTCGGCGGCGGAGGGGAGGGTGGTGGTCTGTGTCATGTTCTGGTCCGGATGTCGCTGAGTAGAATTGTGCGGGCCGACGCCTTACGGCGTCACCACGACCTTGCCCAGCACGGCGCGATCGCGGATCAGCGCCAGCCCCCTGGCGGCCTGGTCGAGCGGTAGCACGCTGTCGATCACCGGATCGAGCTTGCCTTCGGCAACCAGTGCCAGCAGGGCCTTGAGGTTGTCGTCGTAGAAGCTGTTCGACCCCTTGATGTTCAGCTCGAAGCTCCAGACATAGCGCAGGTCTTCCTTGGGGTCATGGCCGGCCGTGGCGCCGCACACGAGCAGCGTGCCGCCGCGCTTCAAGCTCTTGATCGACGGCAGCCACGTATCGCCGCCGGTGAAATTGACGATGACATCCACGCCGCCCTCGAAGGTGCGTCGCTGCGGCTTGCCGTAACGCTCGATGACCCACTTTCCGAAGTCGACTTCGCGATAGTTGATGATGTGGTCAGCGCCCAGTGCCTTGAGGCGCTCGCCCTTCTCGTCGGAGCCCGCCGCGGCAATGACTTCGGCGCCTAGCATCTTTGCGAGCAGCACCGTGGCGGTTCCCACGCCGCCGCTGGCGCCAAGCACAAGCACCTTGTCGCCGGCCTTGACGGTCTGGTGGGTGATCAGCATCCGATGTGCCGTGCCATAGGCCACCGGCAGCGCGGCGGCCTGGGCGAACGTGACGTTGTCGGGCAGGGCGATCAGCTGGCGCGCGTCCACCCGCGCAAACTCGGCCATGCCACCATCGGCCATTTCGCCCATCAGGCCCACGCCGGGCTTGAGCGGGTTCACCAGCACGCGGTCGCCGACCTTCCACCCGGTGACGCCGGCGCCCAGTTCGGTGATCGTGCCGGCCAGGTCCAGGCCGATCACGACCGGAAACGGCACCTTGATGCCGGGCATGCCGTGTACGGTGAACACGTCGTGATAGTTGAAGGACGACGCTCCCACCCGGATCACGACGTGGCCTTCGTCGGCCATCGGCACGGGCTTGTTGGCGACGACGTGCAGCTGTTCTTCGAGGGTGCCGTGTGCGTCGAGCACCAGCGCTTGCATGGATTGGGTCACGATGGATTCCTTGGGGGAAGGGAAACGAAAAGAAAATAGGCTGGAGATCGGGCAGGCGGGTTTACTTGAGCGCCTTGGCCTGCTCGTAGGGCTTGCGGGCAAACAGGTCGTCCTTGAGTTCGCCCTTGACCAGGCCGGACTCGACGAACACGGCATGCTGGCGGCGCAGCGTGGCGATGTCCGCCGGCTCGAAGGCCACGCGGTTCATGTCGTTCCAGTGGCTGACATAGACCTTGGCATCGTCGGCCGGCAGGTTGGCTTTTTTCTGCAGGATCTGGACGACTTCATCGCGATTGGCGTTGCCCCAGGCCAGCGTGTCGCGCAATGCGGCAATTACGCGGGCCACGATCTCGGGATGGTTGTCGACCAGGTCCGAGCGGGCGGCGCCCACGCCGATGTAGGGCACGGCGTCGGACCGGGTCAGCGTCTTCCACTCGGTGGCGAACGTGCCCAGCTTGCGCACCGGCAGTTCGTCGCCGAGCTGCTCCACGGTGACCGAGCGCAGCGCGGCCGCATCCACCTGCTTCTGCACCAGGAATTGCGCCAGGCGCGATTCGTTGCCACCGACCAGCGCGAAATCGCTGCTCTTGATCTGATAGTTGCCGGCCAGCACGGCGCCGGCAATCACCGCGACCGAGGAGCCAGCGGGCGACATGGCCACCTTCTTGCCCTTGAGTTCACGGATCGACTGGATCGGTGAATCCTTCGGCACGACGAACTGCACATCGGCGGGTTGCGTCGCGGAAAAGATGCGGATGGGCACGCCCGATGCGGCGATGCCGAACACGCCGGCTACGGGTGCGCCGAATGCGAGATCGATCGATCCGGAAGCCAACGCCCGCAGTGGCGCGTTGACGTCGGGAAAGTGAACGAACTCGGCGCGCACGCCACGCTTGGCGAGAAAATCCCTGGCTTCCAGAACCGAGCCGTAGCCAAGGCTCACACCGCTGGTCCAGTAGCCAATCTTGACGACGGGAGCCGGCTCGGCGGCACTGGCCGTGGCCGGGGTGATCGCGGCGTAGGACAGCGCGATGAATACGGAATAGGCGGAAAACGCGGCGGCGGCCGCTGACAGTAGCTTGCGCACGATAAAGTCCTCAGACTTGAAAGGAAACGGAGGGGGTGGACGGTTGCCGCGCAGACGCTTTCCAGCGGAACAGCCAGCGCTCGGCGGGCTTGAGCAGGCCGCCTTCGAGCAGCAGCATCAGGCCGACCAGCAGGACGGTCCACGCGAAAACCTGGTCGGTCTGCACCAGGTCGGCGGCTTGCCGCAGCCGATACCCGATGCCGCTGGACGATCCGATCGTTTCGGCCACCAGCGATACCCGCCAGCCGAAACCGAACGCCAGTCGCGCACCGGCAAAGAAATGGGGCAGGATCGTCGGCCCGTAGATCTTGCGCAGCACGTGCAGGCGTGACATGCGGAAGCTGCGCGCCAGGTCGACATAGTGCGGATCGACGGTCTTGGTGCCTTCCCAGACATTGGTCAGGATCAGTGGCATGGCTGTCATGAACACGACAAAGACCGTCGTGGCATCGGAAATGCCGAACCAGATGATCGCGAAGATCGCCCAGATGGCCGACGACACGGTGTTGAAGACCGTCAGTACGGGCTCGAAGAAACGGGCCAGGACGCGGCTTGCGCCGAGCGTCAGCCCCAGGCCGCTGCCAACGATGGTGGCCAGCACGAAACCCGACAGCACCCGTCGGCATGTGGCGGCCACGTCGGCGGTGAAGGTGTCGCTGTGCCACAGCGACATCAGGGCCACGCCGACTTTCCCAGGGTCAGGCAGCACGAACGATGGCACGCGTGTGGCGCCCCACCACCAGAGCCCAAGCAGCAGGGCAACGAGCAGCAGGCGCTGCAGCACCAGCGTGGCGAAATGACGGGCAACGGTCGTGGTCACGGCGGCGCTCCTCATGCCGCGGCGCGCAGTACGCGCACCTGTTCTGCCACGACGGGCTCGGTGGGCACGCGCGGCCGGACCAGTTCCGCCAGGTTGACAACGTCGGCCACGCGCCCCGGCCGGGCTGCGAGCCGGACTACACGGTCGGCCAGCACCACGGCTTCTTCCATATCGTGCGTCACGAACACCACGGTCATGCCATTGCCCGCCTGGATGCGCAGCAGTTCCTCGTGCATCTGGCTGCGCGTCTGGGGATCGAGCTTTGAGAAGGGCTCGTCCATCAGCAGGACTTCGGGTTGGACGGCCAGGCTGCGGGCCAGCGCCACGCGGCTGCGCATGCCACCCGACATCTCGTGTGGCCACGCATCGCCACGCGCGTGCAGGCCAACGAGTTCCAGCATGTCGTCTGCGCGACGGCGGCGATCGGCCCGCGGCAGGCCGCTGGCCTCGAGGCCGAACGCGACATTGTCGTGCACGGTGCGCCACGGCAGCAGCCGGTCCTCCTGGAACATGTAGGCGATGCGACGCCAGTCGGATACCTGCGTCGCGGGCACGCCGTCCACCGCGAGCTGGCCGGCGTCCGGGGTCAACAGCCCGGACAGGATGTTGAGCAGCGTGCTCTTGCCGCAGCCAGACGGACCTACCAGCGCCAGTACCTCGCCGCGACGCACGGTCACGTCGATCCGGTCGAGGATCGTGGTGGTGCCAAAGCGCTTGACGATGCCCTGTGCAGACAGAACGGGCGGATTCATGCGACACCCCCCGCCACACGCATCGGCAGGTAGGTCCCAGCCTGCGACAGACTGGCGTAGACCTTCTCCATGGTTTGGGTGCGGAATGCCTCGATGTGGCGGCGCGCAATCGTTTCGGCGGCCTTTTCGTCGTGATCCTCGAACGCCTTGATCAGCGAGTTGTGGTCATGGCGGATCTCGGGACGCACGCGCTGGACGTTGAAGCCCAGCGCGACGAGCCGCGACATCTCGTCCATCAGCGACGACAGCGTGCGCGTCAGCCGCTCGTTGCCGCTGGCGTGGACGATGGCCAGGTGGAACTGCTTGTTCGCATCCATGAACTTGTCGATGCGGCGCGGCGCCGGAATCGCGTACTCATCGCGGCACGCCGCCTCCAGCCCGTGCAGCAGTGCCGTATCGACGCGGCCGATGGCCAGCCGGGCGGCCATTGGTTCCAGCTGCACGCGCAGGGCGAATACTTCCTCGACGTCCTTGAGCGTGATGGGTACCACCTGATAGCCACGGCGTGGCCGGGCGAAGATCAGGCGGTCGTGCGCCAGCCGCGTGAGCGCGATGCGACAGCTGTTCTTGCCGAAGCCGTAGGTGGTCATCAGCTCGCCTTCGGTGACCAGCGCGCCGGGCACCAGCTTGCAGGACAGGATGTCGCGGCGCAGCGCCGCGTAGGCGGCCAGGCCCAGGCTGGTGTCCTGGGCGTCCTCTGCAATTCCGGCCTGCACGATCATCGTCCCTTGCTCCTTCTCAGTCGTCGGGCGGCATTCATGTCCGCCTTGCAATACATGGACGTAGCTTAGGGCCGGGCCGTTGGGAAGCAAACGAACGGTTTTACGGAAGCATATGAAGACGCTGCTGTGACTGGGCAGCTCAGCTCGGTGAGCAGCTCACAGGACCCCAGTGGTATTCCTGTGGCGCGCACAGGGGCATGCACGAGAACGTGTGAGACATGTTAAGGCGGGGGGCGTACGGGGTGGTGCAGCGGAATGGGGAAAGGCTGCACCCCCGTGCCGTGATCGGGACGGGGGTGAGAGAGGAGGGCTGAAGCGCGGTCAGTCCAGCAGGTCGGGCTCGGCCTCCACCAGCCCCGCATAGAGGCTTTCGAAGGCGTGCGGCGATCCTTCGTTGCCGCCCACCTGTCCGTGCGTATGGCGGGCCGTCGCTTCGTCGAGAGGCTGCGGCGTACCGGTGGCCTCGGCCAGCAACTGGGTATGGGCGGCGTTTTCGAGGGCGATATGCCACCAGGCCGTGGCTTCGACGGTTGGGCCGGCGGTCAGGATGCCGTGGTTCTTCAGGATCGCGCCCTTGCGGGTCTGGCCATTGCCCTTGTCCAGCGCCTGGGCTATCCGGTGGCCTTCGGAGGTGTCCACCACCATCCCCGTGAAATCGTCGAGCGGCACGTGGTGCTCAAGAAACGAGCATGCGTCCTGCGGCAGCGGATCGAGCTGGCGTCCGAGCGTGGACCGACCTGGCGCACGCGATGATGCCGGGGATGTCATCCGCGCTCGACCACGTTCGCCAGGCGGTGTGCCAGTCGGTCGCCTTCGACCCCGCCGCACCTGCCGGGCGCAGCTTTACCATCGCAGCCACCGATTACGCTGCCATCGTCCTGCTGCCGTATGTCATCAGTCGGCTGAGGCGACAGGCACCGGACATCGGTCTGGGCATCATGGCGCTGGACCGGGCGGCCATCTACGAGCAGCTCGACCAGGGCGTGGTCGACGCTGCGATTGGCGGGCACCTGTCCGCGCCGAAGCGCATGGTGCAAACGAAGCTGTACGAGGAGGACTTTGTCTGCATCGCCAGCCGTTCGCATCCACAGCTCGGCACGCGCGGCCGGCGGCGCAGCATTGACCTTGCGACCTATCTGCAACTGCCTCATGCGCTGTTTGCCCCCGGCGAGAGTGGATCGCGGCGCGGGGTCGTCGACGGCAGGCTGGACAAGCTCGGCGGGCAACGGCGTGTCGCGGCGACGTTCTCGCACATCGTGGCATTGCCGCTGGCGGTGGCGTACAGCGACCTGGTGGCGGCCGTTGCCAGGCGGGTGGCGCACCGACTGGCTTCCCCCGACGTCCAGTTCCTTGAGGTCCCGGAAGAACTGGCCGATACCGCCTTCGACATCGAACTGATTCGCAACCGGCGCACGCAGGCCGATGCCGCAGCCGTGTGGCTCAGACAGGAGATTCCGTCCGCGGTCGGCGAAATGCGTTGAGGCCGGGGTTGCCCGCGCGATACGTCTCCCGCCGCGCGTGTGTCAGGCCAGGTGGCAGCGCACCCAGTGATCGGCGCCGTGAAGCCGCAAGGCTGGCTCGGACGACCGGCAGAGGTATGTCGCCTGGGCGCATCGGGTGTGGAAGCGGCACCCGGACGGCGGGTCGAGCGGGCTGGGCAGTTCGCCTTCCATGACAACCCTTGGCAGGCGCCGGTTTGCCGGGCGGGCCGAGGGCGCCGCCGCCATCAGCGCACGGGTATACGGATGCAGCGTGTGGTGCCAGACCGCATCGCGCGGACCCAGTTCCACGACTTGGCCGAGGTACATGACGGCGATGCGGTCCGACATATGCCGCACCACCGCCAGGTCGTGCGAGATGAACAGGTAGGCTATGCCGAGCGTTTCGCGCAGGTCCAGCAGCAGATTCAGTACCTGCGCGCGTACCGAAACGTCGAGTGCGGACACCGCCTCGTCGCAGACGATCAGCGCGGGATCCAGCATCAGCGCACGGGCGATGTCCACACGCTGCCGCTGTCCGCCGGATAGTTCGTGGGGATGGCGGCTGGCCATATCGGGATGCAGGCGGACGCCGCGCAGCATGTTCGCGACCCTGGATTGCCGATCCCCGGCGTTGCCACGCCGATGCACGATGAGCGGAGCCTCAAGGGTCTGTCCGATGGTTGCGCGTGGATTGAGTGAACCGGCCGGATCTTGGAACACCATTTGCACGCGCGGACGTCCCGCTTGCAGCGCGCGGCCGTGCGCCGTGGCGATGTCTTCGCCGTCGAGCCGAACCTCGCCTTCGTCGACGTCCGTGAGCCGCATGGCAACGCGTGCAACCGTGGATTTGCCACAGCCGCTTTCTCCCACCAGGCCCAGCGTCTCGCCGGGAGCGATGTCGAGCGAAACACGGTCCAGCGCGCGAACGACGCCGGCCTGCGTGTGATAGTGGCGAGATACCTCGTGGAGCGCCAGCAGCGGGGCGTTCATGCGGCGGCCTCCTCTTGCGGTACCGGGCGGCGGACGACATGGACCAGTGGCGCGTGGCACGCCACACGGCTGTTGCCGGCGGGCCGAAGCGAGGGCGTTGCTGCACGGCAGCTATCTTGCGCGTGGGCACAGCGCGGCGCAAAGGCGCAGCCGGTCGGCATGGCCGTCAGCGGCGGCTCGGTGCCCGGAATTTCGGGCAGGCGGGCGCCAGGCGGCAGTGTCTCGATGGCCAGCGAGGCCAGCAGTCCCGCCGTGTAGGGGTGTGCGGGGTGGGTCAGCAGCGCGTCGACCGGACCCTGTTCGACGATCCGGCCGGCGTACATGACCGCCGCGCGGTCTGCCGTCTCGGCGACCACGCCCAGGTCGTGGGTGATGGGGTCATCGTACCTTTCGTGCAAAAAGTGGCGGTGATCAGCCGGAGAGCCGCCTGCAGCATGGCTTTGCTCCCTGCCGCCTTTCGCACGACCAGCGATATTGCAACCCCTTGATTCGTAATGACTTTAGGACCAGACCGCCAGATTTCACACGAAAGGTACGATCCCCCCAATACGTACCTGCCATCCTCATTGGATGACTTTTCCACGGTCGCTCACCACCACGTCTTTTGAACGCAGCAGCACCGGGCGGTTTGAAGCCTGCCCCTGCATACCGGCTTCGGGAGGCCGTCTCCCATCTTTGACACAGCACCACAGGCTCGCGCCCGTGTTCGTGACACACTCCACCGTCGAGATTTACTGCTACGTCGCCCTCAGGAAATTCAGTCAGCATCCCCCTCAACAAAGTCAAAACCGAACCCTATTGACAGGCGGAGTCATATCAACCTTGCGGTCTTGACATATGGGGCCAAGGAGATGGGTAAGCCGATCGTAAGCGACGAACTATGGGCAGAGATCGAGCCACTGCTGCCGGCATCCAAGCCGAGCCGATGGAAGTACCCAGGACGCAGGCCGGTGTCGGATCGCGCTGCGCTTACCCGCATCGTTTTCGTGCTCAGAACCGGCATCCGTTGGCGCGACCTACCAGCAGAAATGGGCTGCGGCTCTGGCGTGACCTGCTGGAGGCGTTTGCGCGACTGGCAGCACGAGCTGCTACTCGCGCAAGTTGCGCGCCGCAGACCAGATCGACTTCTCGCGAGTGGTCGTCGACTCATCATCCATTCGTGCGGTTGGGGCGGGCGAAAAACAGGCCCGAACCCCACCGATCGCGCGCGACCAGGTTCCAAGCACCACATCGCCACGGATGCCAATGGCATCCCCGTCGCGGCGATCTTGACCGGCGCAAACTGCAATGACGTCACGCAACTGCTGCCGCTGGTCGATGCCATTGCGCCGATCCGAGGCGTGCGCGGACGCCCCCTGCAAAAACCTGAAGCCATCTATGCCGATCGCGGCTACGATTCCGAGCGGCATCGGCAGGAATTGCGCGAACGTGGCATTACGCCTGTGCTCGCAAAGCGCGGCACTGCACACGGCAGTGGTCTGGGAAAGTACCGCTGGATCGTCGAGCGTACACATGCCTGGTTGCGTCATTTCCGCCGTCTTCGTATCCGCTTCGAACGTCGTGGCGACATTCACGAAGCATTCCTCAAACTCGGCTGCTGCCTGATCTGCTGGAACACCCTCCGGCGCGCGGAGCCGTCTTTTCGAAACCGTCTCTTAAAGAAATCTTTCAGTGCACTCACGGACAGAGGCCAAAGCTTCCAGCCGGATGGCATACCGATGGTTGTACTGTAAACCAGTTCTCCTTTCAGACTGCCCCAGAAGGTTTGCATTTCGTATGACCGTAGCAATTTCGCTTGCGTGACATCGATCCCTGCTTGCCGAACTGCATCACCATCTGCGAGAGCCCTGAGCACAGCTGTGGCAGTTCTAGCTAAGCGTCCGGACCGAACTGCTTATCGCTCTAGCGCATTGAAGGAGGGGAGGGGCAAGTTTCCGCTCCGTATCCTCAACCGTCCATCGGGCGGTTGGCGCAACGACGTGAATCGCGCCAAGTGGCCGCCCTTTGCCACCGATTACAGGCGAGGCAATCGTCATGTCCCCAAGGAACAGTTCTTCGGAATTCATTGCATAACCGCGCAATCGCGCCTGCTTTAGCTCTGCCATCACATCCTCGACAGACGTTAGCGTATACGGCGTGTGGGCGATCCGGGACGATCTTTCAATGAGAGCTCTCGCTTCGCCGTCGGGGAGGGCACTCAAATACGCACGACCCGACGCCGTGCAGTACATAGGAATGCGACTGCCAATAGGCATGTGCACAGGCACAAAGTGTGAGCTGACAAATCGAGCCAAGTAAACCATCTCAACGCCATCTGGCTCGGTCAAGCATGTGGACTCAGCGGTCACCTTGGTCAACTCTGACAAGAAGGGATTCGCCACATCTATCAAAGGGTCTGCCGCAAGGTAGTTGTAGCCCACCTTCATCACCTGCAACGTGAGTTGATATCTCCTGGTCTGCGGATGCTTGCGTAGATAGCCAAGCTGCTCGAGCGTGAAGACCATGCGCTGGGCCGAGCTTTTGTTGATCTCTGCTACCTCGGCAATTTCAGCGATCGTCATCGTGCGGCGCGATGCACTAAAGGCGGCCAGTACTGCAAGCCCCTTCTCCAGCGACTGGTTGAAGAGCTGACTTTGGTGCCCTTCGCTCGGCTCCGCGCCCACTTTTTGATAACTTTGCGGCACTTTTTCCTCCAAAACATCAATATTAGCTCAACTAGAATCACATATCGATTCGGATGGTGCAACTAGTGGTTTTCACGGGTTATGTATTGATTCATTGACCTCGATAATAGCTCGTGCGGGTTGCATTGATATCGCTGCTCTCAGGCACCCCGCGACCTTGCCAAGGAGTGTACAAATGATTGCCGTAAAACTAATCCGCCACATTGCACTGACCATGTGCATAGCGGGCACAGCCTCGCTTGCCTATTCCCAAGGCAATGCACAAACCATCTACAACGTCGGGGCAACTGCGACTGGCGTACCCTTCACTTTCCTGGATGTCAAAAGCAACACGATCCAAGGCATGATGGTCGATACGGTGACCGCGGTCGGAAAAGCGGGCGGCTTTCAGGTGAACGTTCAGCAGACCGCATTTTCTGCACTAATTCCTTCGCTCACTTCAAACAAGATCGACATCATTTCGGCAGCAATGCTAAAGACGCCAGCGCGCCAACAAGTGGTGACGTTTAGCGATCCTGTCTATTCCTACGGCGAAGGGTTGCTCGTCAAGGCAGACGATACAAAGACATATAGCACGTTGGACGAGCTTAAGGGTGAGGTCGTCGGTGCTCAAGTTGGCACGGTTTTTCTGGACATGCTGAACAAGAAGGGCATCTTCAAGGAGGTGCGCAGCTATGATTCCATTGCCGACATGTCCCGCGACCTTTCACTGGGGCGTATTAAGGCGGCACTCGGTGATCAACCACTCATTGCGTACCAGATTCGCCAGCACGCATTTCCTGGCGTGAAGCTCGTCGAGAGCTACAAGCCTGTGAATATTGGAGAAGTATGCCTTGTGGTGCGAAAGGGTGACACAGAGACTCTCAACAGACTGAACAAGGCGATCGCGGCAATTAAGGCTGACGGTACGCTCGCGAAAATTGTTCAGAAGTGGGGGATGTAAGCGCGATGGAGGCTGCGAGTTTTCTAAATAATGCTGCTGAGTTCCTGCCCATCCTGCTGAAGGGAGCTGTGGTTACGGTTGAGGTTACCGTACTGTCGTTTCTACTTAGCAGCATATTGGGCCTGGGCTTTGCGCTAATGAAGCTATCGCGCGTCCGCGCGGTGTCCACCCTCGGTTCAAGCATCGTCAATTTGATTCGGGGCCTGCCGATTATCGTGCAGCTCTTTTACATTTACTTTGTCCTGCCCGACATCGGAATTCACCTCACAGCGTTCCAAGCTGGCGTTATTGGTCTTGGAATAGCCTATTCGGCCTATCAGGCCGAGAATTTCCGTGCTGGCATTGAAGCCGTTGATCCTGGTCAGCGCGAGGCCGCCCAGGCAATGGGTATGCGTGCACCATTGATTATGCGCCGTGTGATCCTGCCGCAGGCTTTTCGCATCGCGCTCCCGCCCTACGGCAACACGCTGGTAATGATGCTGAAGGACTCCTCGTTGGTTTCGACAATCACGGTTGCTGAAATGACGCGCGCTGGACAGTTAATCGCGTCGTCAACATTCCAGAACATGACGGTCTATACGCTGGTGGCCCTGCTGTACCTGCTGATGAGTCTGCCTCTCGTTTACATGTTGCGCCGCGTAGAGGTGCGTTTCGGCGTCGGGAAGAATCGATCATGATTGATATCGAAAAACTTCAGAAGCGGTATGGTGATCATCAGGTGTTGCACGGTGTAGACCTGCATGTAAACGCCGGCGAGGTCGTATGTCTTATTGGTCCATCCGGATCCGGGAAGTCGACTGTACTGCGCTGTATTAATGGTCTGGAATCCTACGACGAGGGCGAGATTCGCGCCTTTGGTGAACGAGTTGACCGTGAGGGCCGCGATATTCACCGGTTGCGAAGCCGCATGGGAATGGTCTTCCAACGCTTCAATCTTTTCCCACATCGAACGGTGCTTGAGAACGTAATGGAAGGACCGGTGTTCGTACGCGGTGAGAGCCGCGAGACCGCCCGTTCTCTAGCAATGTCGCTCCTTGACAAGGTGGGTCTCGCTGCCAAGGCCTCAGCCCATCCGGGGCAATTGTCAGGCGGGCAACAGCAGCGGGTCGCTATCGCAAGGGCACTTGCGATGCAGCCTGAAGCGATGCTGTTCGACGAACCAACCTCAGCGCTAGATCCTGAGCTCGTGGGCGACGTCCTCGAAGTGATGCGCGATCTCGCAAAAGAAGGTATGACGATGATTGTCGTAACGCATGAGATGGGCTTCGCGAGAGAAGTCGCTGATCGAGTCTGCTTCCTTTATGGCGGAAAGATTGTGGAGGAAGGGCCGGCAGCCCAGGTGCTCGGCGCCCCCCAACAGGCGCGTACCCAAGATTTCCTTCGTCGTGTCCTGCACAAGCCGATCGAGGTGGTCGGAGGCACCTCATGACGTCGGATCCCACAACTAGCACGCAGCCGTCTTCGCTTTGGGCCGCGACTGCGGTGGCAGGTCCGGATACGCCACCACTACTTGAATCCAGAGAAGTCGATGTCCTGGTAATCGGCGCTGGCTTTACGGGACTTTCCACCGCACTGCATCTCGCAGAGAGGGGAACATCAGTCTGCGTTGTCGATAGTCAAGAGCCAGGGTGGGGCGCATCGGGTCGTAACGGCGGTCAAGTCAATCCCACGCTAAAACATGACCCCGATGAGCTGGTCAGAATGTTTGGCGAGCGACGTGCCGAGCCACTGATCGACGCAGTTTCCAAATCTGCGGATCTGGTCTTCGACCTTATTAAGCGACACGACATTGATTGCAAGCCCGTCCGAAGCGGATGGCTGCAGCTAGCGTACGCGCCGAAAGACGTGGAGGGTCTGCACGCGCGCGCAAAGCAATGGCGAAAAAGGGGGGTGCCTGTCGAAATGCTCGACAGCGATGCCGTGGCGCGTCGCGTGGGAACCCGTGCTTTCGCAGGAGGATGGCTCGACAGTCGTGCAGGCGCGATACAGCCATTGTCGTACACACGTGGGTTGGCTCAAGCAGCACTGGCGGCCGGCGCCGCAGTACACAGTGGAAGTGCAGTGACTTCACTCTCGCCACAAGTGTCCAAGGGCAGCGGGAAATGGCTCGCCACCCTTTCGACTGGCGCTACCGTGTCTGCCGATCGGGTTGTTATCGCGACCAACGGATACACAGGACCGCTCTGGCCGGGTCTGCAAAGCACATTGCTCACAGCCAACAGCTTTATTGTTGCCACGGCGCCACTATCCCGTGCCGAAGCTAACGACATTCTGGCTCGTGGGGAAACCGCGTCGACATCGCAGAGGCTACTCCTATATTTCCGAAAGGATAGTGATGGGCGATTACTTATGGGTGGTAGAGGCTTCTTTTCGGACCCCAAAAATGCAAGCGATTTCTCCCATCTTGAGAGATCGTTGGAACTGCTCTTTCCTCAACTAGGTCCGTTGAAGTATGAGTACAGGTGGGCCGGGCGTATCGCCGTAACACGCGATTTCATGCCGCACATTCATGAGCCGGCTCCGGGGATAACTGTGGCCGTGGGATGCAATGGTCGAGGCATTGCTCTATGCACCAGCTTCGGTAAGCATTTGGCATCCCGCTTAACAGGTGGGACAGATGAATTCCCATATCCAATTTCTCCCATCAAACCGATCCCGATGCATCAATTGCAGCGCCTATATATTGCTGCTGGTGTTGCGTGGTACAGCCTGCTTGACAGATTTGGTTGACGTTTGAAAGGACCGGAAATAAACCTCAACCGAATCGTTGCCGCTACCGGGAAGCTGAGTAAGCCTTCCTACCTGGTTGCAATGTGCTCCACACCAGTCTACTTATTCTATCGCGGAGTGCTGGGGTGCTGAGTCACCCAAGAATTTACCGCACGAATCAAGAAAGGAAAATTATGAGCATTCAAATTATCCATTCTTCGGCGTCAACCGACAGGCTGACAAGCAATGGGGCAGTTTCGATTCCGCTTGGCGAACCTGTGTGCAAGACGGCGAGCCTGGAAGTGGTAGTTCCGGAGCGATCCTCTTGCAAAACGGGTATCTGGGAGTGTTCTCCCGGACGATTTGAACGGCAGGTTGCAGCCGGGGAGGTCATGCACTTCTTGAGCGGCTGCGGCGAATTTCGCTCGACCGATGGAACTCTGATCAAGTTTTCGCAAGGTGACACTTTGTTTTTCTCGCCCAGTACATACGGTGTCTGGGACATCAACGAGACTGTGCGAAAAGTTTACGTCATGATTTAGCTGTGCTTGCAGATGACT
Organism: Cupriavidus sp. 8B; assembly: GCF_054589115.1. Classification (NCBI taxonomy): domain Bacteria; kingdom Pseudomonadati; phylum Pseudomonadota; class Betaproteobacteria; order Burkholderiales; family Burkholderiaceae; genus Cupriavidus; species Cupriavidus sp. 8B. The sequence continues at coordinate 71,559 of NZ_BAAILO010000530.1, forward strand.
GTCGTGCGATGCTCACACCACGCAGATCAAGTACGCGACTATGACGGCTTCACGACTCCTGTGGCGTCGCGAGAAAGCGATCAAATAGGAGTCTCGACGCCCCTTTTAGATCGGGACCGTCAAAACTCAGGCATATCGCCCCTTGCTGAAGTTGCTTTTACAGCGATGTGCAATTATTGGCAGTGTAGGCCGGCATATTTGCCCGGCCTGCCAACAACCACTCGCTAGTGCAGGCGCGTCCCGGCGCCCAACCACCGTTCAAGTCCATGGGATAGCGAGACGATCAGCGCACGCCGCCACCCGTTGATCGAGAGGATGTGACGTCGATAGATCGCGTGGTGCATCAGCGCGGCTATCTTGCCCTCCACATACCAGCCCGACGAGCCTTTCACCGTGGCCAGCGATCCGACAGCGCGCCCGCCCGCGAGCGAAATCAGAGAGCCGTAGTCGCGGTAGACAAAAGGCAGGACCGGCCTGCTGGACAGGTGCCTGGGCAGCGCCTCCACCAGATATAGCGCTTGCTGGAACGCCACCTGGGCACGCGTCGGCAGTTCCCTGGCCACGTTGGTGGGCCTGCAGCTCGCGCAGTCGCCGATCGCGAACACATCGTCGTCGCCGAGACTCTGGAGCGTCGGTCCGACGCGGGCCTGCCCCTTCTCGTTCAGGGCCAGCCCGAGCGTGGCGACCAGCGGTGACGCGACGACGCCGGCGGCCCATACCACGAGGTCGACGTTCAGGCGCTCGTTTGCGCCGAGCACGAGATCGTCGGGCGTAACGGAGGTCACGCGCTGGCCGGTGCCGACGCGTATGTGTTGCTGTGCAAGTCGCCGGGAGACGCGAGCGGCGAGGCCGCCGTCCATGCCGGGCAGAATGGTCGGGGCCGCTTCCAGCACGGCGATATCGACGTCATGCACGGGGTCCAGCCGGTGCACGCCGTACTGGTTCAATAGCCGGGACGTGCGCCGCAACTGGGATGCAAGCTGGACGCCGGTCGCGCCGGCGCCGACGATGGCCACCCGCACCTTGCGCGCGTCCGCTTGCGGTGTCGCTGGCAACGACTTGCTGCGCAGCGCCGCATGCAGCCGGTCGCGCACGAGCTCGGCGCCGCTGACGCTGTCGAGGGCAAGCGCGTGCTCACGCGCGCCGGCCACCCCAAAGTACTGGGTGACGCCGCCCACAGCGAGGACCAACTTATCGTACCCGATGGCATGCAAGCTATCGGCGTCCGTGGTTTCGCCGGCGCTGCCCGTTGCCACGGTGATGACGCGGCTCGTGCGATCCACGGAAACCAGTTCGCCCTGGACGAACTCGAAGTGATTGCGCTCGGCCTGCAGCGCGAACGACGTATGGTGGACCGTTGGCTCCACGCTGCCTGCGGCCACTTCATGGAGTAGCGGTTTCCACAGATGCGTGGGGCTGCGGTCGACCAGCACCACCCTGGCGCGCTTCTTCCTGCCAAGCGCGCGCCCAAGGTCGATGGCGAGTTGCAAACCGGCGGCGCCGCCGCCAACAATGACGATTGTCTTCATGGTAGCGTGTCCTTGAGATGGAAATTCAGCCAAAGGGGGCAGAGGTCGCGCGCGCGACCCGGGACGGTCGCGGCGTGTCGAATGCCAGCGACGATGCGTCGATGTCGGCAAAGATGACATCGGCGGTGCAGCCTTGCGCGGTCAGATGGACCGTATGCATGCCGACGGCGCGCGCCATCTCCTGGATATCTTGTTTCGATGTGACAAGCAGCGAGTGGTGCGCGGGGACAGCGGTCGTGCGCAGGATCAGGCGGTAGAGCTCCGCTTGTGCATCGTTGGGCGAAAGCGCATCCGCAGTGGCGACAACGGCGAAGCGGTCAGCCCAGTCCCGGCCAAGCGTGCCTTCCATGAGGGCGTAGACCATGCGCGATGACAGGGCAGAGCCCAGCGCAGGCCGCACGCCGTTGCGCTCTGCCGTTTCCATCCATGTCAGCACCTTCGGCTGCACGTGGAGGCGATTCTCCGCGCAGGCGGCGACAAAGGCGCGCTCATAGGTGCGCATCAGCGCTTCGACATGGGCGCGGGCGAGCTCGCCATTTGCGACACGCGCATGGTGGCGAAGCCTGATGAAGCTTTCCTCAAGCGCATCTGCCGCTGCCTGGGAATCGTCCGAGCTGACCCTGTGTTCTCGGCGGCCACCCTTGCGCTGGTCGCCATGCTGGTCGTCATGCCGGGACACGAGGTCGTCCAACGTCAGTACAAGAAGTTCTAGTGCCATTTCTTGCCTCGTCTCTGGTGCCATTCCGTTAGGGCAGGCGTGCATACGATCGCCGGGGCTCGACAGCCTGCTTCAGCGACGTCCCTTCAACGTTGTGGTAGCGGCCACGGCAAACAAGCTTGCCCGCACGATATGGGCTGTTCTATACCGCGGGACCAGATACCACGGGGCCACGACCAAGGCTGCGTAGCCGCTGGCCTGCATGAGGCTCCACCCCACTGAACACTCTTACCAAGGAGCGCAAGCACTCGCTGCATGATGGCAAACAGGTTGGACCGGGACGAGGTTAGTCTGATAAGAGCGTTGAACGACTGAGTTCGATTGTTAGCTGAGACCCTCGTCAGCGAAATCCATATGGGCCAGCAGGCTAGCCAGCCTGCGCGAACAGGCCGGACATAAGCGTGCTGCCTTACCTGCAACCAACATGCAAAACAGCTTGCGATCCGAAAGGGGTCGGCATAAGGTCTTCTTAGACAAGGACGTACACTTTTCGCACAGTGTCGTGGATGGTCCAGATGCCGCGGGTATCCGGCGGAAAGACCAGGGTGTCACCGGCTTGGAACGCAAATGTGCTCCCTTCTTCTGTCTTGAACTCGCCGCTGCCGCTCAGGATATGCATCACTTCCCCTGCAGCAATCTGGCGATTGAAGCGGCCTGGCGTGCATTCCCAAATTCCCGTCTTGCACGAAGGGCGCTGGGGAACCGCCACTTCGAGTCCCGAGACCCTGCATGGCGGCTCGGACAGAGAGGCGACCGGGCCCTTTTCGACCAGATCGTTGACGGTGGTCGAGGCGCGGATAACTTGTACGCTCATGCTTTCTATCCTTAGTAAGGGTGTATCAACGCTTCTTAGGAGAGCCTGTCGAGCAGGCTGTACCCGGCCACGCCTGCCGCAACATAGAATCGTTGCAGGCCGTGGAAAGGAATTGGATTCAGACCCGTTACGGGATACGGGAAGGGCTCAGTCTTCTCCGTGCTGACTCGATGTGGTGCGGATTCGATTTGGTGCTGATAATCCAATTTGGCCGTCACATTCGTCAGACGTAGCGCCACTCCTCCGCCAAAGCGGGCAAGCAACCAAGCGCCTTCGGCGGTTGGTGCGCATCTCGCGGCAGTGCTAAGAGACCATTTCAAAAAGACCCCGAAGGGGGCTGTTAACTTCGTCGGCTAGCTGTTAACCTTTGAGCACCTGAACAACTGGGACCAAAGGGATGGGCGCGCCGATCATTGACGACGAGTTATGGGCACTGATCGAACCGCTGCTTCCAGCGCCGATGCCGCGTCGCAAAAAGTATCCGGGCCGCCTTCCGGTTTCGGACCGGGCTGTGTTGAACGGCATTCTGTTCGTGTTCAAGACCGGAATACGTTGGTG